>JAGXIS010000042.1 GCA_024635465.1 Bacteroidota bacterium
GAACCCGTTACTTTTTTGCTCCAAATGCCATTGGCTTACAAAAGGGAACCGGTTATTATCAGAATGCCTGGATCTTTTTTAACAACGTAAATTACGGTGTTTCTGATAATTTTTCGATTGGAGCGGGCCTGATACCGGGTTTTTTATTTGGCGGTGGGCTTGATTCAACACCATTATGGATTCTTCCAAAACTATCTATTCCGGTCTCCGGAGACAATTTTCATCTGGGTGTGGGTGCAATGATTGGGGGTATTATTGGTTCCGGCAGCGGTGCACTGTTCTATGGAAGTGGTACCGTCGGATCTACAGATAAAAACCTGACGGTCGGTTTAGGTTATGGAGCAAGTGGTGGTGACATATCCAGTACACCCCTGGTAAATATCAGCGGGATGTATCGTGCCAAAAGAACCATCTATATGCTGGGCGAACTCTATGTTTTGCCGGGTATTGACGGGAGTGGTGTCGCGCTTCTGGGGGCCAGATGGGCGCCGGAAAACTTTGCGGTTGATTTTGGTTTGATATTACCGCTTGAAGAGACCGGAGATTTTATCGGCATCCCGTGGTTAGGAGTATCCATCCCCTTCGGGAACAGGTAAATGGAGTCGCTTTCGGTAATCGGCCTCCCGACTTCAGTCTACAGCTCTTGGTCCTCCGTCTCACGTCTCACGTAATCATAATTACAAATAACCCAAATATGGATTGGTTTGTACTATCATAACCCCCTCTTTTTAGTTAATTTATAGTTTAATCCAAATGTGGTTTTTGCCATGCCAAACATGAAGTACAACCCGGTATCCATCATTAGAAAAAAACGAGAGGGAGATCCACTCACCAAAGAGGAGATTCAGTTTTTGATTCAATCATACACTGCTGATCAGATTCCCGATTATCAGATGAGTGCTTTTTTAATGGCATCCTTTCTGAATGGACTCAACAGTGATGAAGCAGCTGCTCTTACATACTCCATGCTGCACAGTGGTATAATTGTTGACCTGAGTCACATTAGCGGTAAAAAAGTGGATAAACACTCAACAGGCGGGGTTGGTGACAAGCTTTCACTCATTCTGGCTCCTATTGTTGCTTCGTGCGGAGTACCGGTCCCTATGATATCGGGAAGAGGATTGGGTCATTCCGGAGGTACTTTGGATAAACTGGAATCCATTCCCGGATTTAATGTTGATATAACCCTGGATCGATATAAAGAGATTATCAAAAAACATAATCTGGTATTGGCCGGCCAGACCGAAGAGATTGCACCTGCCGATAAGCGGTTATATTCACTGCGTGATGTGACTGCGACTGTAGAATCTATTCCTTTGATTGCAGGCAGTATCATGAGTAAAAAGCTTGCCGAAGGAATTGATGCTTTGGTTTTGGATGTGAAATTTGGATCCGGGGCTTTTATGAAAAATATTGACGATGCAAAAGAACTGGCTGAAACGTTGGTCTCTATCGGGGAGCAGTTTGGTAAAGAAACTATTGCGTATCTTACAAATATGAATCAGCCTTTGGGTTATGCAATTGGAAATTGGCTGGAAGTAAAGGAGAGCATCGACTGCCTCAAGGGTATCGGACCCGATGATGTAATGGAAATAACTCATCTTCTTGCGGGTACCATGATTTATCTGGGGAACAAGGCCGATAGTATAGATGAAGGGATCGAAATGAGTCATGATGCCATTGAAAATGGAGCTGCTTTTCAAAAATGGGTAGATATTGTGGAGGAGCACGGAGGAGATGTCAGTGTGATAAAAAATCCGGATCAGTACCCTAACGTTAAATTTAAGGTGGATGTGTCTTCAATCGGGAGCGGAGTGATCACAAAGATGGATACGTATGCGATGGGTATGATCTCTCTTGAGCTCGGTGCCGGACGACGATCCAAAGAAGATGATGTAGATCCTCAGGCAGGTATTATGCTACACAAAAAAATCGGGGGGAAGGTAGAAAGAGATGAAACATTTGCGACACTTTACACGAACAAGGAAGAATCAATTGATGAAGCTGTTAAGAATTTAAAAGCCGCAATTGAACTTGCAGACGAGTTGCAAAACCCTCTAAAATCAATCACTCACAGGGTTGATAAAGATGGAATTCATGAATATCAGTGATAAACATTGCGAAATTTGCTAAAACCGTTAACTTTATAGAATATCGCATAGAAGCGATGCGTCAACCTCAATAACCCAAACGATTATGTTTAATAGATTTATCAGAGCCATAAAGTCACTATTTGGTGGAATAGTTTCATCCATCGAGGATCCAAAACTAATACTCGAACAGAATATTCGTGAATTGAACGATCAGATTCCTCAAATGAACGAGAATATTGCCACCGTTAAAGCCAATTCATTAATGCTGAGGAAAGAGGTAGATCGATATGAAAGAAGTATCTCAGAAATCACTTCAAAAATAAAAGCTGCAATTAATGCAGATAGAGATGATTTAGCTCAAGGGTATGCTCTTCAGCTTGAGAAATTCCGTGAAAATTTGCAACAATCGCAGCAACAGTTAGAATATGCCGATAAGGCTTATGAAAAAGCGATAAAGGTAAAGCAAGCCTTTATGAGAGAAAAAGATCGTAAGATTAAAGAAGCCAGAGAAGCACTTCGAGCCAGTGAACGTGCCGAATGGCAAGCCAAAGTAGCAGATGCACTCGAATCATTTGAAATGGGAGGTTTGGATCAGACTCATCAAGAGATGGTGAACAGATTGAATGAGAGAACTGCCAAAAATGAAGCCCGTATGGAAATTGCTTTGGAGAGTGTGGATACTGAATCCATGGAAATTGAGGCCAATGCTGAAAAATTACGCGCTCAGGAATTGGTAAATCAATTCAAACAAGAGATGGGTAAAGAGACTGCACCCGCCAAAAAAGAGAAAACGATTGAAATCGAAGATGAATCCGAATCAAAACAAGAGTCTCAGAAAACCATCGGTAAAGAAAAAACAAAATCTTAATAGATTTCAATGAGCAGCAAAAGCGAACAGGAACGAGAACGGCTGAAGGAGGAGTACAAGGATCATTACCGAAAAATCCGGGATACCAAGGAAAAACTGCGCCGTTCAAAGTATGTTCAAAATGTAAATGAAGCTCTGAATCAGATGAATACGGATGAACTCCTTTCATCGGTTGATCATTTTTTAGGCAATGTTCGGGACAAAATGAGTCACATCGAAGCTCGGCTTGATGTTGCCATGGAAGGATTTTTGGATGATGATAATCAAAAAGAGATGATGGATGAGGAGTTGAGGAAAGAACACGCACGAGAGTCATTGAAACAGATTAAATTGGAGATGGGACTGCTCTACAGTGAAATAGAAGAGCAGGCCAAGGAGCTAAAAATGGATAAGACGGTGGGAAGAAGTAAAGAACCCGATCCTAAACCCTCAGAAAGTGAAGCCGATCAGGAGTAGTAGATATGGGAAAAGATAAAAAACAGAGTTATAACTACACGAAAGAGGCTTTTTTACATCCTGTGAATTTGGTCTGTTTGTTAGCCGGAACAGTGGCTGCACTGGTTATGAGTGATGTCTCCCTCGTATCCAATACGATCCACACATTCACCTTTGGAATGGAGCTTATCTATTTGGGCGTGGTACCCCGACTACCCGCTTATCAAAAAAATGTACATCTGAAAAAACGGAGAGAAGAGAGTGACGAGAATACGGATAAACAGCTCTTTTATCAGCTCGACACAAGGTCTCAAAAACGATTTCTTGTCTTAAAACATATTACAAAAGAAGTAAAAGGTAATTTTGATACGCTTCCATACACATCCAAAGGGATGTTAGAACATATTGAAAAGAAGATGGAAGATCTTCTTAGTACGTACCTGACTCTTCTCGATATGAATCGTCGGTTTCAGATCTATATGAACTCTGAAGTTGAAGAGGAGATTCGAAATGAAGTTGAAGAACAAGAGACCCAGATGGAAACCATTGATTCTGAAACTCTCAAAAGGACAAGAGAGAGAAGACTGAAGATATTGAACAAACGATTAAACAAATTTGATGTTGCCAAAGAGAAATATCTGATCTGTGAAACACATCTGGAAACCATAGAGGATGCCATTCGTTTTATCTATGAACAGTCTATGACCATGCCCAATGCAGAAGATGTTGGTAATCAGCTGGATCATCTGTTGTCGGAGATGGAAGAAACTACGCATATCATTGAAGAGCTGGATCAGAGTTTGTTGCCCGGTTTTGAAGAGATGGATCGTGAACTTGAGTTAGCTCAACTTCGAAAAGAGGCAGAAGTTTTAAAAAAAGAGACTGAGCAGAAAGTAAAGAAATCCAATTGATATGAAGAGTTCTGATTTTGAATTTTTGAAACTCGATCATAATCAAAACAGGGTTTCTGTATTGACCATTAATCGCCCTGAAAAGTTAAATGCCTTGAATCGCTCGGTATTGAATGAGCTGGATCAGCTGTTTCAAAAGATTCGTAATGATCAAAAAACCGGAGCTTTGATTATAACAGGTGCCGGTGAAAAAGCATTTGTAGCCGGGGCTGATATCAAAGAGCTGAGTTCATTGACAAAACAGCAGGGTGAAACACTTTCTGCGGCCGGACAATCCATTTTTGATCAGATTGAATCGTTTAATAAACCGGTTATTGCATTGATTAACGGTTATGCTCTTGGGGGCGGTGCTGAATTGGCCATGGCTTGTCACATTCGGATTGCTACCGATAGTGCGCTGATTGGTCTGCCGGAAGTCTCCCTTGGACTGATTCCCGGCTATGGGGGTACTCAAAGGCTACCCAATCTTGTCGGTAAGTCAAAAGCAATGGAGATGGTATTAACAGGACAACCCATTAAAGCCGATGAAGCGTTCAGAATAGGTCTGGTAAATCATGTACAGCCGGCGGCAGATGCGCTCGGGTATACAATCAAGCTTGCGGAAAAAATGCTCAAAAATGGTCCAATTGCACTTGAAAAAGCTATAGAAGCTATTAATTCTGTATATTCAAACAATAGTTACACAAAAGAAGCCACTCTGTTTGGGCAGTTGTGTGACACAAACGATTTCCGGGAAGGCATAAATGCATTCCTCGAAAAACGTAATGCCGACTTCAAAGGAAACTAACTGATGCCCGAGCTTTTATACATTGTGATTGTTGTTTTATTGAGTGCTTTTTTCTCAGGCTCTGAGATGGCGTTTGTTACTGCAAATAAGCTGAAACTGGAGATTGAGTCCCGAAAAAATTCGATTCGAGGCCGGTCACTACACTTCTTCAATAAAAATCCGGAAAGTTTTTTAACCACTACTTTGGTGGGCAATAACATTGTGAATGTTTTATATGCTACCCTCATGGCAATATTCCTTGCAGAGCCCATCGCCATGATATGGAGTAAATTATTTAGTGCTGAACCACTCTCATCAACGGTTCTGATCATTCAAACAATCATTGCCTCCGTTGTTATTCTCATTTTTGGTGAGATCCTTGCGAAAGCCATTTTCAGATCACAGGCTGATTTTTTTGTTAAAATGATCGCTTTTCCACTCAGAATTACCAACTGGATATTGTGGCCATTGATCCTGATTGCTGATTGGATGTCTGCCATGTTGGTAAAATTGTTGAAGATTGAAAATGAAAAAAGTTCAAAAAACTATCGTTTGCAGGACATGGCCATTATTTTTCGGGAGTTATCAGAAAGTGGCGGCAGCCATGAAATTGATCAGGACGATACTGAACTACTTCAAAATGTACTGGAGCTCACGAATAAGAGAGTCAGGGAGACGATGGTTCCCAGAACTGAAATTGTAGCTGTTGAAAAAAATGCATCCGTTGAGGAGTTAAACAGGGCATTTATAGAATCCGGATACTCCAAAATACCTGTCTTTCAGGACACAATTGATGACATTATCGGGGTTGTTTTTGCATACGATATGTTTGGTTATCCAAAGAATATTGCCGATATCATCCGACCTGTAAAGTTAATTCCATCCAGTAAGAAATCGAAAGATCTACTCACTGAATTTCGTCAAAGTAATGTATCGGTCGCAGTCATCATTGATGAGTATGGAGGTACTGCAGGAATGGTTACCATTGAAGATTTGATTGAAGAGGTAGTGGGTGATATTCAGGATGAGTACGATAAAGATGATGAAATCATCAAGAAGATCTCAAACAACACCTACTTGATTTCAGGTACTGTTGAATTGGATGAATTAACGGATGAATATCCTGAAGTTGTATTGGATGAGACGCTGGGCGATTTTGAAACCGTTGCCGGTTACATCATTCATCACATTGGCCGAATTCCCAAGATTAATGAAGAACTCCAAATTTTAGGAAACTCCTTTATCATTTTAAAAGCAACTCAAAGTAAACTTGAAACCATCAAACTGATTATTAACTCAGGTGAATAGCAGTCTAAAAAGTACTTATTAAAGGTCAATAACTGTTAAAATATCTATATAGGAAGCTGATGATTGAGAATTATCCTGTTTGGGCGCAACTTTTTGCCAAGAAATATTTGGGAAGAACTTTGAATCAGTTCATCATTCATGGCAATGTTCATGATCTGGTTCAGGTTGAAAAAGAGGAAGGAAGCACATTCCTCCGTCTTAAAACATTTATGGCTGAAGAGTTTTTTGGAGCTCGTGAAATCGTAATTTTTTATGATCGTGCCTCCGGTATCTATTTCAGAGATCATAAATCGCAGCAGGATTTTAATCAGGCAATAACGGGGAGGGACACCATTGCCGGTACTGAACATGCAAAAAAACTACCCAAAGATCCGGTTTCCGCTTTTAATATTTTAGAGCAATATTTCCGTTCTCGCCTGGACCAAAAAAAGAGTGTCGCGCTTATTATCGACTTTGCTGAAACGATTGTGCCGGCAAATGAAGCGGGCAGTACCGGTTCTGAAGATCGAAATTCATTGGTCTATCTGTTAAAATGGGCTCACGATCCTCTATTTTTGGCGGCTGATTTTACTACCGTTCTGTTGACCGAGAATCTTTCTGATCTGAATCGTACAATGATTCAAAACCCATATTCTTCTGAAATCCGAATGCCCCTTCCGGATGAGAAGAGCAGGCTCAGTTACATTCAACAAGAGTGTGATTCTGAAGTTTATAGTACTATTTCGAAAGTACCCATCCCGGTGATGGCACAAATGACTGCCGGTTTAGGATATCTGAAGTTGAAAAGTATTCTGTCCAACGCCAGTCAGAATAATGAACTGATCACATTTGAGTCGTTAACAGAAATTAAAAAAGAACTGA
>JAGXIS010000043.1 GCA_024635465.1 Bacteroidota bacterium
AACTGGACTTTCTGTAACCACAAAACCCCGCATTATGCAAGCTGCAGTTTTCATCAGGTAGGCATATCGTCCTCATTTTCATTTTCATCTGTTTTCAATATTGCTCTGATCCGATCGATATGAGTCTGGGACTTTTCGGCTCTTTCGTGAGCTGATTTAGAACCCACACCTTTTTTACCGTTGGCCATTTCAGTCAATAAATTTTTTCGCTCTTCGAACATTCGAAGTGCAATCCACATCGTTTCTTCAATCTGGCTTGACTGTTCAGCTAAAAGGTATGCTGCTGTATATGCATGACCGGTATGACATCGGAACCGTAAGTTACTATCCTTTCCCACTTTCCATAAAACACCACCGCAACCCGGACAGTTAAAAGGAACCTGATCCCCAAGTTTATTTACAGATGACAAATCGCTTAACACACGTTCAGCAATCTCAGCCTCTATTAAAATATCATCAGGAACTTTCTTTCGTTTTACTAATTTCTGTGGGATTATCTTGTCAAGCAGAGCTCCCATATCAGCAATTGGCAGACAATGATCAATTTTTACATTGTTAAGTGCATTTCTTGGCATATCTGGATACTCGGCCTCGTCCGGATCCTGTACAATACAGGTTCCACCGCATTTTTTAATTGCTTTCATTCCTGATGTTCCATCATCAAGATAACCGGTCAGAAGTATTCCGATCACACCTGTTCCAAACGCTACGGCAGCTGACCGAAATAGTGGATCAATAGCAGGACGCGACCTATTTTCATGGGCTCCTTTTGTCACTCGCATTTTCAGGTTCTCCCCTATCAACAGATGATGATCGGATAGCGCCAGATATAAATTACCGGGATTTAATCTTTCGCCGTGTTTTGCATGCAGGCATTTTAAAGTATCTAGCTTATTCAGCTCGTCTAAAATTACATTTCCCGTCGCATCAGGAGAAACATGCCGGACAACCAGTACCGGAACTTGTAAATTTTTGGGCAGTTGGCTAATCAGTTTTTTTAATGCACTCAGTCCCCCCGCTGATGTACCAATTACAATAACCTTGGAATTTTTCACTTGTTTATCGGTTTTATTCTCTTTCTTCATTTTTTAAACAGCTAAAATTTAATTTATTACTCATTCTGTAACACTCTCTCTTTTCTACAATTTTCGTAATATTGCAATTATCTTGCTTTAATATGATCAATTAACTTACGCTTTACATACTATTATTTGAATATTTGCGAATATTAAAATACTGTCAACTGGATTGTCCTTTAGGTTTATATATCTGCTTGATTAATCTACTTTTTTTAGTACGTTTCGATTGGTCTAGTATTGTATTTCTTGCCAAATATGAATTCTCTGATATTCATATATTTTAGATTGAAATCGGTTTATTGATGGGAAACTATATATTATAAATCAAATATATGCAGTCTGATCAGTTGAATGAAATGTTATACTGTACTTTCAACTTTTCGCCATTCATATACTCTTGATATTGTTAGACCCACACTTAACAGTACAGCCAACCAGAGAACCATCTCCAAAACAACCAGCAAGACCGGTTCGTGCATCACATTCCATGGAAGATAAAATTCAAACCAAGGTACCATGAGTACCCATGCTATCACACCGAATTGTAATCCTTTCTTCCACCAGGACCTTTCTGGAAATGCTTGCCGGATAAAATGGTAGACAATTCCGTAGAGAACACCCATAACGAGTAGTCCAACCGGCAGAATCCATAAGATTTCAGCAGTGTATGGTAGTGGTTCGAGTTGTGCCATGACTGTTAAAAATTTCTGACTTTGATACTCCGGATTCGCTAAAATTAATTGAGCAGGTCCGAAAAATAGTATCATTGTGCAAATCCATGCTACCCCGCCAGCAAGCCCCGATATAATTGCACGAAAAAGAGTTGGTGGTTTGATTGTCAATGTCATTTGAATAGCATTAAAATTAAAATTGATGGCAGATCTGTAATGAGATAAAGTGTTGATGCCTAGTTTGTTAATTTAAATTATTTGCACTCTATAACAAACTCCCTAACCTATTACTCATCGGATGATTTAGCCACTTGAAAAGCTTTAGTTGCATCAAAATCTTGATGGATTTATTGAAAAATTCTCATTTGGAATTTTTATGGCGTTATTTTTTGGACTGGGCATGATTCTATTTGGAAAAGTAACGGATTGGTATGTAAAAAAACGCGCTCATAAATTGATTGATGAATGAACACCTAGGACTTTACTTAAGTATATCAAATATTTCCTGATGCTGCCATCGTACTTTTTTTAGGATATAAATTTCAGCTAAACAAATAACTTTTAATTACTTATACTTAAGATGATCAAATGCATTTAATAAATATATCTTCGTTATGAAACTTACCATTTCCAACCTTTCCAAAACGTATAAAAACGGGGTAAAAGCCCTTGATGATGTATCCATTGAAATTGAATCTGGTATGTTCGGACTGCTAGGTCCTAATGGAGCAGGAAAATCCACCCTGATGCGCACCATTGCCACTTTACAGGCTCCGGATACCGGCTCTGTCTACCTCGATGACATTAACATCCTGGAAGACAAACAAAGTCTGAGAAAAGTATTGGGATATCTTCCTCAAGAATTTGGGGTTTATCCAAAAATGAATGCTGAAGAATTGCTTCATTATTTTGCCCGATTGAAAGGCATTGTGGATAAAAATGAACGAACGGAAATGGTAAATACCGCTCTTGAAGTGACCAACTTGTATGACGTAAAGAACAAAAACGTAGCCGGCTATTCAGGCGGTATGAAACAGCGATTCGGTATTGCTCAATTATTACTGAACGATCCAAAACTTATTATCGTGGATGAGCCAACCGCTGGTCTTGATCCATCTGAACGACATCGATTCCTGAATGTACTTCGAGAAATCGGAACCAATCACATTGTAAATTTTTCGACCCACATTGTGGATGATGTGAAAGAACTTTGTACGGATATGGCCATCATGAATGGCGGACGGATCTTGAGTCACCATACACCAAAAGAAGCTGTTAATGCTCTAAAAGGGACTATTTGGACCAAAGTTATTGATCGGGAAGAACTCGAAACTTATGAAGGCCAGTTCAATGTGATCTCTTCCAATTTCAATCAGGATAATACGCTAAACATTCGTGTACACGATGCCAAACAACCGGATGAAACATTCCAGTCTAAGGAACCGGATCTGGCTGATGTCTATTTCGTAACATTGCGAGAAGAGAAAGAAGTCGTAGTCGCTTAATCCCAAAATTTGTTCGACATGTTTTATTCCATTTTTTCTTTTGAGATCAGGTATTGGCTACGCAACACTTCTTTCTATGTGTATGCCGGCATCATGTTTGCCCTCTCCTATTTTGTAATGATAAGTGCTGCAGGCTTTTTTGAAAGTCTGACGGTAAGCATGAATACAATCACCATTGTAAACTCGCCCATAGCCATTAACGGGTTGTTGAACGAGATGGCCATCATCCTCTATTTCTTTTTACCGGCTCTTATTGGTGGAACTATTTACCGGGATTATAAACACAACATGCATTCGGTTTTATACTCCTATCCATTTCAGAAATGGGAATATCTGCTCGGAAAATTCACGGCCGGACTCACAGTTTCCACTTTTGTGATGCTGGCCGCTGCTTTGGGCATCATCCTCGGGACGATTACACCGGGAACCAATCCTGAAATTCTCGGTCCTTTCAACCTGATGAGCTACATTCAGCCTTTCGTCTATTATCTGATTCCGAATATGATCTTTTTTGGGGCCATTGTGTTTGCTGTTGTTGCCTTCACAAGAAACATTAATGTGGCTTTTATTGTAATTCTGGGCTTTTTTCTGATCCAGATTTTTGCTCAAAATCTTACAGCCGATCTCGATAACAAAATGCTCGCAGCCCTTCTCGATCCTTACGGCTATCAAGCAAACACCTACTATACCGAATACTGGACAATCTTCGAACAAAATGAAAATCCACTTCCCTGGGGAGAAGTGATTTTATACAACCGGTTGATCTGGGCCGGTTTGGGTTTACTGATCTTTGGCCTGGTATATAGTGCATTTAGTTTTAATCAGCAGCCGTATAGTTTCAGTTTCTTTCGAAAGAAAAAAGGTGAAGCGGTAACTAAAAAGAATTTCGGAAGCATTCTTAAAGTAACTATGCCGAATGTGAATTTGAATTTTTCTCTTAAGGAGAACATTAAATTAGCATGGGAGCTTGCCAAAGTTGATTTCAAGTATATAGTAAGCGGATGGGCTTTTATAATCATTGCATTGATCGGCCTACTGATATCACTCAGTGTGATTCTTTTAGGCAGCGAGATCTTTGGAACTGATACACTTCCCGCTACCTGGCTGATGCTTCAACTTCCAGGTACTTTCTTTAGCCTTTTCATAAATATACTAACCTTTTTGTATGCGGGAATGCTCATTCACCGCAGTCGCGGGGATCATATGGATCAGCTTATTCATGTAACTCCCACGCCTAACTGGACCATTTTATTTTCCAAGTTTCTTGCCCTGGTACTCATGCAGATGGTTCTGCTGTCCATCATTATGATTGCCGGTCTAAGTGTTCAGCTTTACAATGGTTATTATAATTTTGAGATCGGGATCTACCTGTTTGATCTGTACGCCATCTCTCTTATTCATGTAGTGATCTGGGGTTTGCTCTCCATTTTCATTCACAGCTTGTTCAAGAATTACTACATTGGGTTTATTCTTTTGCTGATAATCTCTATCGGCATCACCTTTTTGAGTCAAATTGGAATTGAGCAGACTGTATTTAAATTCAATCAGGCTCCCGGCACGGGTTATTCTGATATGAACGGGTATGGGCAGTCACTGGCTCCATATTTTGTTTATAAAATTTACTGGCTCCTTTTAGGAATTGCATTTTATGTGATGGCCATTTTGTTTTTCAGAAGAGGTCTGCCGGGCAGTACCAAAGAACGATTCCGGAATGCCGCAGATGCTTTCACTCCAAATCTGAAGATTATTTTTACCCTCTCTTTAGTTGGATTTCTGGGATTAGGAAGTTGGATCTATTACGTTAATAATGTCAAATATGAGTATATCTCATCCCAGCAAAGCGAACTGAGAACTGCTAATTATGAGAAAAATTATGGGAAGTTTAAAGACATTCCCCAACCGCGAATAGTGTCGAGTAACATCGATCTGGATCTATATCCGGAGAGCCGGGACTTTGAAGTGGCCGGTAATTTCATTCTCGAAAATAAATCAGATGTGGCAATTGATTCCATCCATATTGATCACAATAATTATATCACTGTTTTTGAATTCGACCGTGATTTTGAGCTCGTATTGGAAGACGATACGTTGAATTACGATATATACCGACTCACTGAACCCATGATGCCGGGTGATTCACTCCTGTTCTCATTTACCCTTTCAAACAAACCAAACGAGATCCTCCGGAATAATTCTCCTGTTAGAGAGAATGGTACATTCATTAACAACTTCATCTTCCCCAGAATCGGGTATCAGGAATCCGGGGAATTAAGCAGCCGGGAGGCTCGTGAACGTTATGAACTCCCTCCCAAGGATCGTATGGCAGCTCCAACCGACAGCATTGCACGGATGAACAACTACATCTCCAGCGATGGAGACTGGATCGATTTTGAGACCACGATCTCAACGTCACCCGAACAAATTGCCATCGCACCCGGATATCTGCAAGACGAATGGGAAGAAAGTGGACGACGTTTTTACCATTATAAAATGGACAGTACCATCGTGAATTTTTACTCCTTTATTTCTGCTGAATTTGAGGTTGTACGAGACCAATGGAACGATGTGAATATTGAGATCTTTCATCATCCGGATCATACCTACAACTTGGATTACATGATCGATGGGATCAAAAAATCACTTGATTATTACACCGAAAATTTCAGTCCTTACCAGTTTCAACAGCTTCGGATCATTGAATTTCCGCGAACAGGTGGCAGCTTTGCTCAATCTTTTGCCAACACCGTTCCATACTCTGAGGCCGTTGGTTTTATAGCGGATGTGGATACTTCGGATAATGAGGCCGTGAACTATCCGTTCAATATTACAGCACACGAAGTGGCACATCAGTGGTGGGCACATCAGGTTATCGGAGCAAATGTTCAAGGTGCAACGATGCTGTCTGAAAGTCTATCAGAATACAGCGCATTAAAAGTGTTGGAAAAAGAATATGGTGTTCATCAAATGCGCCGGTTCCTAAAAGAAGCACTCGACACTTATTTAATGGGACGAAGTTTAGAATCGCAACGCGAATTACCGCTTATTTACAATGAAAATCAGCAGTACATTCACTACCAAAAAGGTTCACTGGTTTTTTATGCATTAAGTGATTATATCGGTGAATCCACACTGAATGACGCCCTAAGTGATTACATTGATGAATTCGCTTTCCAGGAGCCCCCTTATACCATTTCCCTTGACTTGTTGGAATATTTAAAAGAAGCTACCCCTGATTCGCTGCAATATCTTATCATGGATATGTTTGAGACCATCACACTGTATGAGAACCGTGTGGAGGAAGCATCTTACACTGAAATAGACAGCAATACCTTTGAAGTGAATATGACGCTGCAAGCTATCAAATACCGAACCGGTGAAACGGGTGAACGTATCTACTTGAATGAAGCCGGTGACAGTTTAGCCGTGGAACTTGAGGGACGTCGACGACCGGTGGAATCTTTACCCCTCAATGATTGGATTGATGTAGGTATTTTTGGTGTAGATGAGAATGGAGATGAAACCGTGCTTTACCTTGAAAAAAGGAAATTCACGGAAATTATGAATGAAATCACCATTACTGTAAGTGATGAACCCGTCTCGGTTGGTATTGATCCATATAACAAATTAATCGATACCATTTCTAACGATAACCGAAGGCCGCCCTCGAGGGAAGATTAAACATTTAATGCTATAAAGATCAACACTTTGGTAAAGAAAGTATAGTGCCGAAGGAAGTTGGAATCTCAGTATAAGTTAGCAGATCGATCAAAAAACTATAAGCCTTATGAGCAATTTTAATATAATTGATTTAAGGTCGGTTATGTTTTATCGGGTATCCATTCGAAATTTTCGGTTTTCGGGAACCGGCTCATAACATCCCGTAACTCAGGGATGGTACCTAGTTTCCGGCTGTCCAAATTCAGCCAGGCACCATCAACGACGATTTTGGCCGCCTTAATACTGTTTTCATCTCCCTTGAAAATTTCATGCAGAAAGCTCCAGCGGGAAGCATCCCTACGCATCATTATCAATGAACAGGTTACCGTTATGGTATCAAGCAATTTTATTTCACTCAAGAAATGGGTCTCTTCCCGGAACAAGATTGGGCCAAAACCCAAGCGGCCGATCTCAGTAATAGAGAGATCAAAATGGGAGAACATACCTACCCGTGTCTGGGCGGCATAGTCGTTGTAAACGGAATGACGCATGTGGCGGTTAGGATCCATATCCGCCCAAATTGCCTCATAGGATTTGCTATATGATTGCATTACACTGATATATGTTAATTTGATTGAACTCTTTCAAGTTGCTTTATAATAGCATCTATCATAATTTCTTGTTGCTTTTCGCGAGATATATCAGCTGAGCTATCGCCAAATTGATAACCATAGTAGCCAAATTGGCGGTGATTTCCGCCGGCAATTCTTACGCGATGCATAGTAGCTGGAAGATTTACAGCAAATTCATTTATTTCCTCTTCACTGGCTAGTCCATCATTTGAACCATAAATCTTAGTCACATCCATATTCAAATCAGAAAGATCTATCTCTCTCGGATGTGATGTTCCGACAAGCAATAAACCATCCGGAACACTCCTGTAATCCCTTCCAAATATGGTAACAAGTTTGCCACCCCGTGAATGGCCACCAATGATCCATTTACGTTGACGTGAATCACTATTTACATATTCCATTGTCTGTTGAAATACGTTTTCTTGCTGGAATTCAAATAAAGCCATTCGATATGGCAACTTAAAAACGATCGTTTTATAACCTGCCTCCGAAATGGTTTTTGCCATTGGAGCATAGGCTATGGGATCAACCAGGGCTCCGGGATAGAAAATCAGTGCAGAACCCATTGTATCTACTGCAGGAGTAAAAATAACGGCGTTTGATAAATTTTGGATGTGTACCCTGTTGTTACTCTCCAGTACTGTTGATTCTAAGCCTTTAGCTTGCATATTATATAATAACCATGCAAAAACTCCGAGCCAAAATACGCCCAAAACTATACGGATATATTTTCGCTTATTTGTTGCCATCTAAAGTAGGAGTAATAAAAATAGGAATCCCAGGCCTAAAGCAAGAGCACTGATAAAGAATATTGTTAGTACTGAAAGGATTTTCTCTGACTGATTAGGAAATCTTTTTAGAAGGAAGTGAACGTTATGTATCATTGTAACCAAAATTTTGTTTTTGAGTTAGATGAGTAGACGAGAACCTATAGCAAAAGGTTACACCTAACGATATGGCGTTTAAAGGGTACCCGTATAAATGATGATATTGATAATGAAGCATCATGAGTGAGAGGTAACAGTGTTGATGCCTAAATTCTATTTTAAAAAAAACTTCCTATGGTAGCTATTGTACAAATTGTTAAAAACAAAACACTAATTATTAACAGATAGTGTCTTGGAGGTATCATTAAATATTTTATTCCCAGGATTAAAAAAACAATTTGCGCAATTAGAAATGGTATAGTCAGCAATTCTATAAAAAACCCAATTATAAAATAGTCTATCTTATAAAAATTAATCAACCAAATCAGAATAAAATATGACACAATTACAAAGTTTATAATTGTCAAATTTCTGGTAGTCATTAATTTATTCATCGTTTGATGTTGAGTGTATTTTACAAAATATGGCATATGGAATATCAACAATACTATTGAGGTTATTCCAGAGGATTTGCCTCCACCCCTTCGAATGTCATCTTGATCGGTTTTATAAAACCATTTTCATCAAAGTACATCCGGTCAATACTTACAACCCGGTGATGAGGATCATCCGTATCCAGAGGGCGGCGATGATAAACCATATAATATTCTTCTTTGTCCGGAGAAATGATAACGGAGTGATGTCCGGCACCACGGGCAACGGTAGAATCCTGTTGCAGCACTTTTCCGATCCGATCAAAGGGGCCTGTGGGTGAGTCGCCAATGGCATAAGCCACACTGTAATCCGGCCCGGTCCAGCCGCCTTCCGACCACATGAAGTAATATTTATCATCTTTTTTGAAAACAAAAGGCCCTTCCACGTAACTATCCGGGGTTATTTCCTTGTAGTACTCTCCATCATCAAACGGCTCCAGGCTGAGGAGATCGTCGCTCAGTTTTACTATGTTGCAGTGGCGCCAGCCACCATAAAACATATAAAACTGTCCGTCGTCATCTTTAAATACAAACTGATCGATGGGCTGGGCACCGTTATGAAATTCATTAATCAATGGCTCGCCCAAGGCATCTTTATACGGACCTTCCGGCCGGTCGGCCACAGCTACGCCGATGCCTCCATATTCGTCGTTACTCTGAATGTCATTAGCCGAGAAGAAAAGATAATACTGATCGTTAGCCTGAATAATTGATGGAGCCCACATGGAATAGGACGCCCATTCAACATCCTTTATATCTAATACATGGGAGTGTTTCTCCCAGTTGACCAGGTCCTTGGATGAGAAAGCATCAAAAAACGTTTGAATCAGGTATTGCTCGTTGATGGCTTGCGAACGGGCTGCGAGCTGTCTTTCTGTAAAGATCGAAGATGTATCCGGTTCTCCGTAATGATCGGAATAGGTGGGGAAAATCCAGTATTCGTTATTAAAGATGATACCTTCGGGATCAGCATACCAGCCTTCAATCACAGGGTTGCCAGAAAGAACTGATTGGGATTCGGGTTCAGTTTGGGAGCAGGAAGTTAAGAGCACAAATACTAAGCTGATTAGAATAATATTTTTCAAAGCAACTGTATTAATTTGGATAAAATTATTTTCGGATAATATATATTATTGTGATGAAAATTTTAGAAATCACTACTTAATTCGCAAAATTTCCTTAGATACTGTTAGCTGTTGTTTCTCCCTGTGTCAAGATGCATAGACTATCCTCTATGGCTTCGACAGAATGCGTAACTTCAATTTGTATTTCCACTTCGTCATATTGCATTAGTTTCACTACTCTATTTTCTTCATTGTAAATAACAGCACCTTCCAAAACAGTTAATTTTGAATCAATGTGAGCTTTATGTTCTTTTAAAATCATTCCCTTCTTAAATCCAATGATGAGGATTTTAAAACCAGCTCCATAATGAAGCGACTTTGCAACCGGATTTTTCGATGATTCTAGTTCTTCTTTAATTTTTTTTATCGTCATTCGTTTGTTTTTTTAATTGTGGTTCTATTAAACCTATCTAATCAATGCTAATGTTATACTTATCTAAAAGTCCTATTACCCCCGGATAAGAGAATTTTGCTTTTTTTATGCGATTGATATCCGGATCTATGGAATAATTGTAAGATGTACGAAAATCAACCTCTTCCAATATCGAATTTTCAAAAATAGCTCTATCAAGGTCACACTCTATGAAGCTGGATTTTCTTAAATCACATTCAGAAAAAATAGCTTCCTGAAGCTTTGAATTATTGAATGTTGTCTTTTCCAGTTTAGCTTTATAAAAAGAAACATGATTGAGTATGCAGTTCTCAAAAAAAACTGATAACCCAAATTGGTTACAGTTTTCAAAATTTAAACCCAGCATTTTACAGTCTTTAAATCTGACATCTTGCAATAATGTGTTTGTTAGGTTTGCCATACTCAAATCGCAATTCGAAAATTCACACCCTTCAAATCTAATTTTTGAAAGGTCAGAATTTGAAAGATTGCAATTTTGAAAGGTGCAGTTTTCATATTCACCTTTTGGGAGGTAATGCTCAGTGTAGTCATTTTTATCGAAGGTTTTACCTTCAAAATATTCGCTTTCCATCTTTAATTTTAAAGCTATGATTCTAAATTATTTTTGGATCATCCTGAGGGACATTCCGAGGAACTTGCTTGTTCGTTCACGATGAAGGTGGTCGTAATCATGACCAACTCCACGGAACCAAACGTAGTAGCTATCATCCTCGAGAACCGTCGAGGTCCACCAACTACCGTAGATGCCGAGACCCTCATAAGTCCCATCCCAGTGCCGGAATCCGGTATCGATACATCAACAAGTTTATCCAAACCAGGTCCGCTGCATCCGATCGTTAGTAGTCCCAGTAATAAAGTAACTAGCCGTAAACTCATTGATCTTTCAGTTTTGGCATTCTTAATGGTAGTTTCATCTCAATGTCAGAACTATTTTTTTATGATTTATTTCGCGAAAAATGTCCTTCATTTTTCAACATTAAAAAAGTCCAGACACCTCCTAAAAAGTCTATCACGGAGATGATTATAATACTTGGAGATACCATTTTTAGCAACACAAACGCAGTAAAGAAAAAAATGATAGAGAATCGAATAAAAGCAGTTGCTTTCATGATCACAATAAACTCGTATTTAGCTGCGATGAAATAGTAGACGGAAATAGCCATCAATAAAATCCCCGCAAGTCTAATCCAAACTTCGGTAGTAGGCTCGATACTCAAAGAATTCAATAGCACATTAGGGACCAATAAAAGCAATAGTCCGTTTATTGCTAAATAGACGCCATATATGAAAACACTTTTTGCTGATTTACTCATTTCCTTTCCTTTTTATGATTTAAATGCCAACATTGGCATAACGGTCCAGCATTTGATCACCCCCGCGGCATGAGCATTATACCTTGTCGTGCACTGTTATTTTTCAATTTCAACTACAATCTTTCCCAAATGTTTGCCATCACCTAAATATTGAATCAACTCAGGGATTTTATCAAATCCGTATTCCTTTAATAGTATCGCTTTCATTTGCTGGTTATGAGATCGAATCATTAGTCCAGGGATTAATCACTTCAACTCCTGTACCTTCCATGTCATTGATATTTCTAGTAACAACCGAAAGATCATGAACCTGGGCTATTGCAGCAATTAGTGTATCAATTGCCGGAAGTGGTTTACCATTTTTTTCTGCTGTAGCCAAAAGCTCACCCCATCTATTCACTACTTCCAAATCAATACTGAGGACACGATTTTTGAAACGCTGGTTTAAGTCCTATTTTACCCATTGATTTAGGTCCTTTTTCTTTTTTGAGTCGGGTAGTTTCTCAATTCCTTTCCTCAATTCACCAAAAGTAATGACGCTTAAATACATCGATAGCTCATCCCGATCGACAAACCATTTCACTACATTTGGGTTTTTTTCTTAATAATATTTTCCCCAATCACAGCGACCACACTATCACCAATTGGTGTCGTACTTCGACTTTATGAAAGACTTATAGATTATAAATGTTCTTGATTCACTAGTTTGGCCATCGCCTTACCTAATTCCTGATACCTCACCACAGCTTTCTTGAGAGTGATAAGAATGATTATCGCAACAACGACGACCGCTGAAGGTGGCGGTTTCAGTAGAGTAAAAGCCACTACCAGGAATACAATCACTAGAACGGAAGTGAGCACAATGCGCAATCGCTCCTTGTCAATCGTCATTAGTTCATCGCGGGGCTGGGGCTCAGTGTTAGTCATGTAATTCTCCTGGGATTTATGATTCGAAAAATTGCCGCTCGGACTCGCGCAGTATAACTACCCGGCGCATAACGGGCACAGAAATTACAGTTTCTTATAAGATTACTCATTTAAACAATCTTTGGCAATATACTAAGAAAAATCACGGGTGCGTCCGCTATTTAACCCCCTGTTAACCTAATACAGTTTGAGGTACGGTTAATTATCTATAAAATATCATATAATTAGAATTATCCGCCATTTACTGGACATTGAATGTATTCCACAATTGCTCACCTTCAGGTACCTGAACGATCCAGGCATATTCTCCGGGTTCATCAATTTCTAAAGAAAAGTAAGTCGCACTTTCACCGGGAATAGCATCATAGGTGCTAACACCCCCAAGGAAATCGGCAGGGGCGGGGGATCTGAGACCCCCAACTTTGTACCAATCGAGCCAACTGTTTACTTCATCCAGATCAGTGTTTTCCTCCAGCTTGATCAGATGAATGTTATTATGAACCGGATTCCCCGCAGAGTCTGCATCCATCTGTAAGCTTCCCTATAAATCAGGCAATTATAAACTTAGGAATTGGTCTATTTATAAATTGATTATTAAACTCATTATGGATGCGGTAGGTTCTTGTACTGTCAATAGCGGTATAGTGTTTATATCCTACAACATACTCTCCGTTTTTTAGGTTTATTTCTTTTAATGATATCTGCCCTTTTACAATACATACTTGAAAAAGTACTAAGGTTATTAAATTTATTGATCTCATTGTTTTGATAATAGTGCTCATTTTAAAGATGCGGTTATTCAAAAATTGCTACAGGTGTTTTTTTAGCTTGCAGGTAACGGTAAGTATAAGAATAGTGGCGGGTTTTGAAGTACTTACCATTCAGTTTATGACCAAATGAAAATATAAAAAAGCGACTTTGATTAAGTACCAAAGCCGATATTTTTTTATACATTGTTACCTGCTGACTTTTCCTTTTTTAAGTTCAAGTAATATTCTCTCGTTTCCTTGTCTAATTTCTCAATTGCATA
>JAGXIS010000044.1 GCA_024635465.1 Bacteroidota bacterium
CGATTAAACTGAATAAATACAAGATTCCAAATCTCCATGACCCGTGGATCATCTCGATTCACCAGATTCGCACCCGGTTCTTTTTTTCTCTCTTCATCCGATCTCAGATCGATATGAACTTCTGAACACGGGCCGCACGGCCCGGTTTCACCCATTTCCCAAAAGTTATCCTTTTTGCCAAATTTTAAAATGTGATCGGGAGATATTGATGTTTTCTCTTTCCACAACTCTATTGACTCCTGATCTACAGGCAATCCATCAGAATCATCCCCTTCAAAAACCGTTGCATAAAGACGATCCGGTTCCATTCCCCACCGATCTACGAGAAGTTCCCACGCCCATTCAATGGCTTCTTCCTTGAAGTAATCACCAAATGACCAATTTCCAAGCATTTCGAAAAGAGTATGGTGGTATGTATCATGCCCCACTTCTTCAAGATCATTATGCTTACCGCTTACTCGAATACATCGTTGAGTATCCGCAGCTCTTTTCCAAAGTTTTCCATCCTCAGAAAGTCCCTCTTCATCACCTAGAAAAATGGGCTTAAATTGGTTCATTCCCGCATTGGTGAATAGTAGAGTAGGATCTTCCTTGGGTACTACAGGAGCACTATCAACGATTAGATGTTCTTTCTCTCGAAAAAATTCCAGAAAATCGTTTCGAATCTGTTTTGATGTTTTAATTGACATGGATTGATTTAAATTCAAATATCAGCAATGATTACAGCTTTCTAAAATAGTGAAAAATGACAATAATCACATTCATAGTTGATCTATATTAGGAACAAGAGATCAAATTTAATCATCGGTGGTTATTATTATTCCGTGTTTTGTTCTTTATCTTCTCAAAAAATCTTACACAATCCGCTTATTATGAAAATGATACTCAACAACTTCTTTCGGGGATTACTCTTTATACTGCCTCTTTTTGCTACTTTTTATGTTGTTATAGTCCTCATAAACTGGATAGACGAGACCTTAAATACACTCCTCTATTCATGGTTACCGTTTCAAATTCCCGGATTGGGAATGGTCACAGCCTTTTTTATGATCGTATTCTTAGGTTTTATTGTCTCCAGAGCCATTTCAAAACCGATATTCAATTATTTTGAAACGTTAATGGCCAGAACACCTTTTATAAAAATCATCTATTCAGCATTCAAAGATTTTACGGAAGCATTTGTTGGCAATAAAAAGAGGTTCAATAAACCGGTCATTGTAAGTTTGGTTGATGGTATTGATCGCATTGGGTTTATCACTGAAAATGATCTCTCCATTTTAAATGTAACCGATAAGATTGCCGTATACTGTCCACACTCATACAATTTTTCAGGCAATCTGTTTTTGGTTGATCCGAAACGGGTAACTGTTTTAAAAATAAACCCTACTGACGCCATGAAATTTGTTGTGAGTGCGGGTATTACCCATATTGAATAATGAATTAAATATCTGAATAATCATGAGTTTTAAGAACAAAATCGCTGAAAATTTTCCTCATCAGTCTGATGGACATATCTATCTGAATCATGCTGCAATTTCACCACTTTCAAAAAATGTACGGAATGCTATTGATCATTTTTTAATCGAAAGACACACCGGAGCCATCGATCTTTTCGAGCAGTGGAGTGAATTGATTGAAGATACCCGATTAAAAATATCCAAGCTTATTCATTCTACTTCTGCTGATAATATTACTTTCTTAGGTAATACATCTGAAGCAGTTTCTGCGATTGCAGAAGGATTGACATGGGAAAAAGGTGATGAGATCATTTTAAACACTCTGGAATTCCCCACGAATGTACAACCATTTAGAATTCTTGATAGAAAAGGTGTAAAACTTATCTTTATTGAACCTGATGAAGAAGGAATTATTCAACCGGAGGATATTGAAAAGGCAATCACAAAAAAAACAAAGATGGTTTCAATCAGTGCGGTTCAGTATTTAACCGGATTGAAATCAAATCTGAGAGCCATTGGTGAACTTTGTGAAAATCATGGCCTGCTGTTTGTGGTGGATGGAATACAGGGTTTAGGGGCTGTGGATATTGATGTTGTTGAAAGTAAAATTGATGCTCTTGCGAGCGGTTCGCATAAATGGTTGATGGCGCCCATGGGAATCGGATTTCTCTATATCTCGGAAAAGATAAAACAACTTTTAACTCCATTCAAAACCGGTTGGCTTTCAGTCGAAGTTCCATGGGATATGCGAAATTTTGAACAAAACTGGGCACCTATCAGTAGCCATTTGGAAGTCGGGACTTACAACATGATTGGTATCAAAGGTTTACATGCATCCTTATCCACTTTTGAAGAAATAGGATATAAAAATGTCTTTTCATTAATTCAAGAGCACACAAACTATCTTTTTGAAAAGCTTTCAGAAGTAAATGGAATTCAACTTATTACCCCAAAAGATCCCATTTTCAGGTCCGGAATAGTCACTTTGAAAGTGGATGGAATGAATGACTGTGATCAATTTGTTTCAAATTTAAAGAATCAAAAGATAACTCTTTCATCGAGAGAGGGATATATTCGTATTTCCCCACACTATTACAATACCAGAAAAGAGCTGGATATTGTACTTACGCATTTTTTATAGAATGAAAGTAATACTAAAAGACATTTGGGAATTAATTAAAACTACGATTGATAAATCTGTAGAGGATGAAATCTTTACTTTTGGTGCTGCAATTGCTTTTTATACCATCTTCTCAATCGCTCCTCTATTGATACTCGTTCTTTCTATCAGTGGGTATTTTATGAATCAGGGCACCATATTAGAGCAAATTCGAATGGTAGGCGGTGATTTTTTAGATGAATCCATGATTACGGCTCTAAATGATTTTGCTCAAAATCGTATAGACGAAGGCGCAGGATTTTTAACAACAATAATCGCCACTTTAGTCATTATTTTTGGTGCCACCACAGTCATCAGCCAGTTAAAAATCGCACTTAACAAAATATGGAATGTAAGAACGGTTAAAATCAACTCTATCTATAACTTCATGTTTAATCGTGGGCTTTCATTTTTAATGATCCTAATGTTCAGCACACTTTTTGTCACGTCGTTAATCGCCGAATCTGTTTTGATAGTTATTAGTGACTTGTTAACAGATCTTTGGCCGGCTATCAATCTGGATTATTTAATGAATGCCACTCAGATCGGTACGATTGGATTTGCAATACTCTCCTTTACCTTAATTTTCAGGATTCTTCCGGATGTAAATGCTCGCTGGAGTGATGTACTTGTTGGCGGGATTGTGACAACACTCCTGTTTATGCTGGGTAAATATTTAATCGGATTCTATTTCTCTGCAGCCGGGATTGACGCTACATACAGAGCGGCCGGATCACTCATTGTGTTTGTAATCTGGGTATACTACAATAGCTTGATCATCCTAGTTGGAGCTGTCTTTACTCAGGTGTATACTGAAAAATTTGGGGGAAAAATAATGCCTTATCGCTTTGTTACACTAGAAGGCGTCCCAACCTTGGAGAGACGGGAATAAAGCGGTTAATAGACCTCTTCAAATACTCTCATTCCCGGTTTTACATATTTTCTCAATTCATCATCAGGGATGTCACTAACATTTTCAGGCAACTCTTTGCGAACATCCAGATATTCAACGTATCCTTGTTTGATGAGTTCTTTATATATACCGGTTTCCATCCCTTTCATACCACATATATAGATGAGCGTATTATCTCTATCCAATAGTGTAGATAGTATATCCCGTCTCTCATCCAGCATACTCTGGACATAGTATTTTGAACCATCTTTTCTGCGATCTTCCCTTGAAATCGATGGAATGTAGTGAAAACCGATTTGTTCCTGACCCATTTTCTCAAAATAATCGGCATATAAAAGATCAGTGCGATATGAACATCCAAAAATCAGAGCCATCTCATTCATATATTTTTCCTCATACAACTCCTGGATCATGCCTCTGAAAGGTGCAATTCCGGTTCCGGTAGCAAAAAAGAGATAGTTAAAATCAGCTGAATTTTCAGGAAGCAAAAAACGTCGGCCACTGGGCCCTGTCATTTGTACTTTTTCACCCGGCTCTAAATCTGCCAGATAGTTGGATGCTACACCCAGATATATTTTATTTTCAAGTTCTTCGACAGTTCTCTTGACAGTAGTTGATATTAGATGTTTTTGCCCTTTTTCACCTTTTGTCGGTGAAGAAACAGAATAGAGCCTCATTTTATGTGGTTTCCCTGTTTGTGCATCAACTCCCGGTGGTAAAATACCTATTGACTGTCCTACTCTAACACGATCTACGAGATCCGTACCGGAAATATCAAAAGTAACATGCCTGACAAAATTAGGGCTTGATTCCTTGGTCACCACATAGTTTTCAACGACTGTTACTTCAACCGGTGAGTTTTTTGAATAAATATTGAGTTCTACTTCGGGCAGCTTTATTTCGGACATTACTTTTTGTTGTTAGATTTAAACAGTTGATTTCGAATTGATAAATTCTAAAAAAGATCGAATAGAGAAAATAGGGGGAGTTTTTAATATATCACAATGGAAATTCAATGATTTCATCAAAAATGTCATCAACACCCGTCATAGAGTGGGATGCCATCAAAACAAGAGCTCCTTTTTGTTTCACTTCCAGAATCATCTCCAGTACTTTATTGTATGTCGAAGTATCCAAACCCCGCAGCGGCTCATCCATTATAAAAAGAGACGGCCTGATAATAAATGCTGCTGCTATCTGAATTTTCTTTTTCATTCCGGTTGAGTAGGTGCCAATCGGTTCATCCCTTTGATCCAGATTCAAACTGTCTAAAAGATTATTCATTGACGATACTGAGTTTGAATCCCACAAGTTACGGCTTCTCAGTACCCACTCAATTAACTCAACTGCTGTCAGATGTCTGGGCAGTGTTTCTTCATCATGGACCAAGCCTACATTTTTAAGATACTGATGGGGATTATTATGAATGTTAATATCATTAAAGAACACCGTCCCATCTGTTGGAAATGAATTAACAGATAAGATTCGCAGAAATGTTGTTTTACCGGAGCCATTAGGACCGATTATTCCAACACCTCTACCCTTTTCAAATTCAAAAGAAACCTCAGAAAAAATGGGCTGACCTGCTTTATACTGTTTAGTAAGATTCTTTATTGATAACATAATTTCTAAGATGATACTTCTTTATTGAGTCCGGACATGCCGTATGCCGATA
>JAGXIS010000045.1 GCA_024635465.1 Bacteroidota bacterium
AGCAAGTTCTTTTTGGAGACTGTTTTGCTCAAAAAGTGCTACAGCCTCCTCCATAGAAAGTGTTTGGAGTTGGGCGTGAACCTGTATCGGTATCCAAAGGATTACCAACCACAGTATCCACCACGTGGATGAATTCATAAATTGTATTTGTTCGTTGAAATTGAGTGTTTTTGAGATAGCTGAAAGGATGTACTATCTATATATAGAATATACTTATCCTATAGGTGGGCCACGTAAAGAAGAAGAGTAGAAATATTCGGGTAAAATTAAAAAATCCGGCGGAGGAAGGTCTAAATACAAAGGGTTCAATTCCTTCATACTATAAATACTTGGGATTTCTCCGGATTCTGTAAAGATGTTTTGATCAGTAAGTACTTTGTATACTGTTTTTTGACTCAGCGTGCCATCCAGATCTACGGTAGCTGTTGAATGTTGATGATCATCTTTTCCATCAAAATCTGATTTATGATCATGATTGGTGTCAGCATGATGGGAATGCATGTAGACATGCATATCGCCATGATCTGAGAATTGGTCAAAAACTGTATGCACATGAGTGCCATTTCCGAACAAAACACACAATACACTAGCTACGATCAGCAAATTTGCACTGAACTTATATAGTATGTGATTATGTTTTTTCAACATGATGAAAATACATTTTGAATGAGCCGGAACCAAATACCTACCCTTTTCTATCTTCTTCCACATAATCCCTTAATACCTTATGCAAAATCCCGCCATTCCGATAGTAGTCGATCTCCACAGGAGTATCAATCCGGCAAACCGTATCAAACTTAACGACGGTGCCATCCGTTTTCTTCGCCTCAACCTTCACTACATCACGCGGTTTCAGATTGTCATCAACATGAATGGTAAAGGATTCACTTCCATCCAACCCGAGACTGCTATGAGTTTCCCCATCAGCAAACTGAAGCGGCAGTACACCCATGCCCACCAAATTCGATCTGTGGATACGCTCATACGAAGCCGCAATAACCGCTCTCACGCCTAACAAAATTGTCCCTTTTGCTGCCCAGTCTCTGGATGAACCGGTTCCATACTCATGACCCACAATCGCCACAAGCGGAGTGCCGCTTTCCCGATACCGATTGGCCGCATCAAAAATAGAGGTGATCTCTCCGGTCGGGTGATATTTCGTATAACCCCCCTCCGTTCCGGGAGCCAACTGATTCTTGAAACGAACATTCGCAAACGTTCCGCGAGTCATAACCCGGTCATTACCGCGCCGGGATCCGTATGAATTAAAATCTCTCTCCTCCACGCCATGCTCCACCAGATACTGTCCTGCCGGACTCTCTTTTTTGATATTCCCGGCGGGTGAAATATGGTCCGTGGTGATTGAATCCCCAACTTTTACCAATACACTTGCATCTACTATCGGTTTGATGGGTTCAGGAACATCACTCATCCCCTGAAAGAAAGGTGGTTCCTGAATGTAAGTTGATTCATCCTTCCAATCATACAGTTCCCCTCCGCCGACAGGGATATTATCCCACGCTTCGGATTCAAAAATATCTCCATACATTTTGGAGAAGAGCTCCGGACGAATCGCTTCATCTAAAAACTGCGCAATTTCATCCGTCGTTGGCCATACATCTTTCAGATAGACATCATTTCCATCTCCATCTTTTCCAAGCGGATCTTTGGAGAGATCAATGTCCACCGTTCCTGCCAATGCATAAGCAACAACCAGTGGCGGTGATGCCAGATAGTTTGCTTTCACATAGGGGTGAATACGTCCTTCAAAATTTCGGTTTCCTGATAACACACCGGCAACAATCAGATCCCCTTCTTTCACAGCTGTTTCCACAGCCTCCGGCAGCGGACCTGAATTACCGATACACGTTGTGCAACCATAACCTACGAGGTTAAATCCGAGTTGATTCATATAGTCGGTCAGACCCGCTTCATTCAGATACTCCGTGACGACCCTTGAGCCCGGTGCCAGTGATGTTTTTACATAGGGCGGTACTTTCATCCCTCTCTCGACCGCCTTTTTGGCAATAATACCGGCACCTAACATTACACTTGGATTTGATGTGTTGGTACAGCTGGTGATCGCCGCTATCACAACATCTCCGTGTTTCATTTCAATTTCCTGACCGTTTTTAAATAAACCACGGTTAGCAAGCTTCTCCTGTGTGAGATTGAATCCCATCGTTGGATCATTACTTGTCAGGGAAGCCTGAAACGTCTTCTTCATATTTGGCAGAGTGATGCGATCCTGAGGTCGTTTGGGTCCGGCCAGGGATGTTTCCACATCTCCCAGATCAAGATTAAGTACTTCAGTAAAGACCGGATCGGGGGTATCGTCGGTTCTGAAAAGCCCCTGCTCTTTCATATAGTGCTCAACCAGTTTCACCTGCTCGTCTGATCGGCCTGTTCTACTCATATATCTCAGCGCTTCACTATCAATTGGGAAGAAACCCATGGTTGCTCCATATTCCGGAGACATATTGGCGATCGTTGCCCTGTCCGGCAGACTCATATTACTCAGCCCCGGACCAAAAAATTCTACAAATTTACTTACAACACCGTGTCTTCGAAGCATCTCAGTAACCGTCAGAGTCAAATCGGTAGCGGTAATTCCTTCCCGAAGTTTTCCGGTCAGCTTCACACCCACCACTTCCGGGATCAGCATATAGATTGGCTGACCCAACATGGCCGCTTCTGCTTCGATACCCCCCACACCCCAGCCCAGAATTCCCAGACCATTGATCATCGTTGTATGGGAGTCGGTTCCTACGAGTGTATCCGGATAGGCTACTGTAGTGCCGTCTTTCTCTTTTCTTGTGAAAACACCTTTTGCGAGATATTCCAGATTCACCTGGTGAACGATCCCGCGGCCGGGAGGGACAACCCGGAAGTTATCAAAAGCCTCTTTCCCCCACTTCAAAAACTCATAGCGCTCCTGATTTCGCTCCATTTCCCGTTCCACATTGAACATGAATGCGTACTCCTGACCAAACATATCCACTTGTACGGAGTGATCAATCACCAGATCAACCGGTACCTGTGGGTTGATGGATTGCGGATTGCCGCCCATTTTTTTCATGGCTGAACGCAGGGCTGCCAGATCGACTACAGCGGGTACACCGGTGAAATCCTGCAGAACAACTCTGGATGGTTTAAATGGAATTTCTCCGGCCGGTTTTGCCGCATTATACTCAGACAAAACTTTGATATCACTTTCAGTAATGGCATATCCATCACACTCTCTCAATACAGCTTCAAGTAAAATTTTTATGGAGAATGGCAGTTTGCTGACATTGCCATAACCCATCTCTTCCAATTTTTTCAGACTAAAAAGATGTGCCTCTCCGGTACCTGTATTAAATTTTACTTTTGTATCAATGAGTGGATTGTTGCTCTTCATATATCTATCTGTGTTGAATTGAGTATGTTTTTATAATTCCCTAAGCCTCTAAAAATAAGCAAATTTTCCGTGAATATCTTAAGATAATGTGTTTGATATGATTAGAAACATCAGTAAGAACTCTTTGTCACTTTAATGAGAGAAATCGTATGCCATTTAAAATCTCTACCACTAGAGTTTGCTAATTATTTCATCCACAATAGCTCTTGAAATTACCAAATCCTGTTCCACCTGGGAAGACTCATTCCAGGGAGCTACTAATCTCCAGGTATCTATGTACGCTTTCGGGATCATAGTGTATCAATCTCTACCTTCATATTCGGGATAATTTTCCAGCGGTTTGGCGTTTTCTGATTCTCGCTTTCTGTTTTGGGGTTTAAAGCAGTCGGATAATAATTGCGGTCTACTAAAACGTTGTATATGTCATCTGCCAAAGAAGATTCTTGCAACACATGATCCAATAGATAGCCCAAACGCTGTAATGAGGTTGTTTGAGGAAATGTCTTTGCTGTTTTTGTTAACGTATTTGATTCCAGTTCCAGACTCAACTCAGCTAAGACCGTAGCTGCACGATTTATGCCACCAATCCGGTCTGAATAAAAGATCAGATCAAATGCTGTAAGTGCAGGATTTGAAATATTCAAATATCCGGCATCTGTTTTTTGCTGTGATACATCTTCCCGGCTCCATTCTTTTTTCAGGCAGAAAACAATAGACTGTTTTCTGTTTTTGATGAGTCTTAGCGATGGAGGCTCAGCAACAATAAACTGGCTTTGTGGCTGCTGATGCGCGGCTCCGTGATACATTGCTGCCGTTAAAAGTCCAACATAGTAATCCCGTTCCAGAAATTTCATCAGTTCATCTACAAAATAACCTAATGGTAAAGTTTTTCTTGCAGAGAATTCAGGTGGTATGATAAGATAAAACTCCTTTCGCAGCCGGGATATTCGGTTTTGTTGCAATAACCGTTGTGTCGTTTTTTTGAAGGCATTATCAGACAGATTAAACTCATTGATGATTTCATCTGCTTCAAAAGTATACCTCCCCCGGCTTCTCAGCTTATCCAAGTAGGTATCAAGGTATTCATATTGAGTATCGGTCATAACTCACATTTTAGCTTTCAACTGCAATAGGGGTCTAACTTTCACCCCTTTCGCAGTTAATAACTAAAATTAAATGCAAAAAAACAAGAACTTGATCCGCCAAATGGTGAAGAAAGGTATAAATAGCTACTAATGGGAAGAGGGATCGGAGGAGAAATCAAACTCATAAAAACCTATTTTCAGATCCATAGATCCGTACTCTTCTTCAATAATCAGTTTATTTTTATATGTACCAAAAAATCTTCCCGGCAGTGAAAATTCGCGAGGATTTTCCAGGTCCGGTAAATCATAAATTACCCCGAAATAATCGACATTTCCGGCAGAGTAATCGCCCATATTATCATAAAAGCCTTCATTGTAATTATGCCAAACAACGACTAAATGATCCCCGATACGGTCAACACCCAGTACAATTGTCCTGTCAAGACCCAGAGCTTTTGCAGCATCAATATTTCCGGCAGTACTTCCTTGTATTGCAATCGATCTTATTCTTGCCTCTGTTGGCCGATATCTACTCATAACCGAAGTTTTGTCTTCATCAATGTGATAACCCATAAGAGTGTAGTCTGTATTGAACACATAGAATACGGTATTCAATTCTTCATCAAAGTAGATTGCCGGATATTTTTCATCCGTATCTATTTTATCAATGGTTGGCGAAAATTCACCTTTTTTTGTCAGTTCTCCCTTCCTGAAATCCAAAAAAGCAAGCGGCTTGGCATTTTCAAAATCCATATTCCGCACCTTTGGATAGTCATCGATGGCTGTAATAATATTTCCGTTATGATAAAATCCATTATAATTTCTTACCCACACATTGTGTTCTGAATATGCAGGATACTTATTAATAATCAATCCATTATTATACTCTGCTATCATATCCAGACCTGTATCAAAAATGAATAGTTCATTTTCATTCTTCATAACTATTTGAACAGGCTGAAATAATTCCCCCGGCCCTCTTCCTTCCGGAGCTAAAAACTGAACTTCCCCTGTAATTAAAGACAGCTGGTACGCCCTCATAATCCGTAAGTCAACACCATAAGCAATGCCCAACTCATCAGAAACTTGTAATCCTTCCATTATTCCTGAAAGTTTTTCTCGATCCTGATCAACAGTGATGCCTCCAACTCTCTCTATATCTATAAAACTGATCTCCTGCTCATAATTCTCTCCCGTACAAGAAATCATTAATAGTATTAGTGGGAGTGCCAATAGCAGCACTCCCTTTTTAGAAATATGAGTTGATTTCAGATAAATTTTCATCAATTTATTAATGAAGATTTCATTAATCATTCCCTGGAACAGTGCAGGTTAGGCAACCATCCCCGGAAAGATTACAATTTCTTGCATCCCATACATTTGAATTATTGTAATAATATATAGGTTCTTCTTCATTGCACGGCTTACCATCTGCCAAAACTGTTTCCCCGCAAAGGCTGAAATCATATCCATCCTCTGTTGAGTTCACATTAAACATCATTAAAATTGCAAATACACATGCAGTAAATATTCCAAGAAAGGTTTTTCTCTGCTTTTTCATAACATCTCCTCTTTTTTTGATTGATTATTAATGATGCCCTTTGATCTGAGGGCATCAATGTGATTTATTGTTTTGTATACTGACTTTGCCAGTAAACCTATTGCAGGAAATGATATGATCATTCCCTGTCGATATATATATATATATAGTAATAATCAAGAGATAGAGATAAACAATTATAATTAAATA
>JAGXIS010000046.1 GCA_024635465.1 Bacteroidota bacterium
AAGTAAAAGCTCACTTGCGGCAGACCATACAAGCATTAAAAATGGGACGCAGAGATGTGATACCGATGGGATATTTAGTTTGTGGACCTGTGGGCACCGGTAAGACCTATTTGGTGACTTCATTCTCCGGAGAAGTTGGCATTCCAATGGTGAAGCTTAAAAATTTCCGGAGTCAATGGCAGGGTGTAACGGAAGGTAATCTTGAAAAGATCCTCAATCTGTTAAAAGCGATGGCACCCGTTGCTGTCATGATTGATGAGGCAGATGCCTATCTGGGTAACCGTTCCTCATCCGGAGATAGTGGCGTATCCAGTCGTGTCTTCTCTCAGATTGCAACATTTATGAGTGATACGGCCAATCGGGGCAGAATCATTTGGTTTCTGATGACTGCACGTCCCGATCTGATGCCAATTGATTTGAAAAGGCAGGGAAGAGCTGAAGAGCATATCGCCCTGTTTCCACCCGAAAACGAATCAGAAAGAATTGAGCTTTTTAATGCAATGAAAAAGAAAACCGGTTTAGTGATGTCGGAAGATTACATTCCAAAATCTATTCTCAAGGGAGAGCTTACACTTTCCGGTGCAGATATGGAAGCTGCGTTGACACGTGCTAAATTTAAAACCGCTGCTGACGGCCTTTCAACAACAACTCCCGACATTCTGGACTTTGTTTTTAATGATTTTCTACCTCCCACCTATCCTGAAGAAGTTCAGCTACAGACACTCGCTGCGGTATCCGAATGCACATCAAAATCGCTTCTCCCGGAAAGGTATCGTAAATTGGACAGGAATAAAGTTTTAAGTCAGATTCAGAAATTAAAAGAAACGGTACGATAGAAATGTCTGAAGAGTCGTTGGATGAGATCCGCAAGATGATTGATCAGCTGGATGATACCATTGTGAAAGCTCTAGGGGAGCGTCAAAAAATTGTACAACAAGTAATCTCCGGAAAGTTAGAAAGGGCTGATGAGATTCGTGATCCGGAACGAGAAGAAAAAGTACTGACAAAAATTCGTCAAAAAGCACATCAAGCAGGCATAGATCCCTATTTCCTGGAACAGCTTTTTCGGGAAATCATTCAGCATTCTGTCAGATATCAGACGCATGCATTGGTAGATCATCAGAATGAGAAGTCAAAAGCAAAAACAATACGAGTCTCCTATCAGGGAACAGATGGGGCTTTTAGCCATCAAGCTGCTATCAGACATTTTGAACAGCGATATCAGAATGTAGAGTGTATTGGATATACTCGATTTGAAGAAGCCGCGAATGCGGTAGAACGCGGAGAGGTGGATGTATCCATACTGCCCATTGAAAACACGACTGCCGGGTCCATCAACGACACCTATGATCTTCTCAATGAAAAAGAACTCTTCATTTCGGGAGAAGAGGTTCTGCATATCAATCACTGCCTGATGGCGCCGGCTGATGTAAAAATTGGCAATGTGAGACGTATTTTGTCACATCCACAGGCAATCGCTCAGTGCAGTAAATTTCTATCAACATTGCCCAGATGCCATGTAGAGACCTATTTCGACACTGCGATGGCTGCCAGAAAAGTACGCGATGATGCGGATCTCTCTCAGGCTGCTATTGCCAGTTCTTATGCTGCTGAGATCTATGGACTACAGATATTAAAAAGTAATCTGGCCAATCAGGATGAAAATTATACACGTTTTGTTGTAGTAGGTAAAGAGAGTATCAAATGTGATCCACAACTTAATTGTAAAACATCCCTGATATTTGCGACGGTTGATGAAAAAGGCGCTCTTTTAAATTGTCTAAATTTATTGGGAGATCATGGGATCAATATGACAAAGTTGGAATCAAGGCCTCGTCTTGGTCATCCCTGGCAATCACTTTTTTATCTTGATATTGAAGGCAATCGGGATGAACCGAGAATATCAGACACACTTCTGAAATTGAAAAAGAAGTCTCAATACCTAAAAGTACTGGGAAGTTATCCGATTCGAGAGGGAAAATGGTAATTGCTGTTAGTTGATTAAGAAATTCTAACGTGAATCGACTTTATTTAGACCCCGTTTTATTGTTAACTTGTACCAAGTAATCGATCAGAGGAATAGAATCCATTCTTATTCGAGTAATTAAAAAAGTAAAGCATAACACATGCGCGTTTTAGTCATTGAAGATAATGCAGTATTGTCACTAACCCTTGAGGTTATGCTTAAGAAATTGGGTTTTTCTAAAATTAAAAAAGCTTACACTCCAAAAGAAGCATTAGCTTTGATTGATGAATTTGAACCTGATCTTCTATTAGTTGATATCAATTTAGATTCTGATCTCTCAGGTATTGATATTGTTCGAATTGCTCAGAAAAAGCGTCCACTATCTGTTGTATACACGACAGCAAATTCAGATCAGTATCACAGAGAGTTAGCTAAAGAGACTCCCCACGAAGCCTATCTGATCAAGCCATTGAATTTCAGAACCCTATCCTCTGCTATTGAAACGATCAATTTGAAATTGGCAGTCTGAACATTTTTGCCTCTTTTTTTTACAAAAATCTCTCTTTTCCTTCAAAATCCGCCTATATTATATAGAAATAAATGAGAGAATTATAATTAAGAGAAACTAAAATCATGAGTGAATCGAAAGCGGTATCAGTTAAAAAGAGTACCATTTTTAAGCAGATCGAACAATCTTTGAAAGAAAATGGGATTAAAATCCATTCAAAAGATGAAAACAGGCCTTGGGGCGGATTTTTTGTAATAGATACAGATGATACTCAATCATTTATTGATCATTACTTTTCAGGTGTTTCCATCGGTAAGATAGATACGGATTTGCATTTAAGCCCTAAAATCCTGCTTGTACAACCTGAACAGCGGCTATCATGGCAATACCATCACAGAAGGTCTGAGATTTGGACGGTAGCTGAGGGTGAGGTTGGGGTTATATCCAGTGATACGGATGAACAAGGTGAGCTTAAGGTGCTTGGAAAGGGGGATGTCATTCAGTTGTGTCAAGGCGAGAGACACCGACTGGTAGGAATGCATGATTGGGCAGTTGTAGCTGAAATATGGCAGCATACAGATGCGGATCATCCGTCTGATGAGGATGACATTGTCAGATTGCAGGATGATTATGGCAGATTAGGGGGAAAACATGAATAAAGGATACTCTTATCGAGAATTGACTGATCTCATCAACAGATTGGTCTCAAAGACAGAAAAATATTCCTCATTATCAGATAAACTCATCACCACTAAACCCGACCCCTCTTCCTGGTGCGTAGGCGAGATCTTTGAACATCTAGTCATGTTTAATGAAATCTATCTTGATATGATTCGAAGTGCTGTAAAATCGAATGACCTGCCCACTTTCCATGAAGAGCAATTCTCTCCACGATTATTTATCAGTCCGGTTATCCGTTTCATCAAACCTCCCTACAAAATTAAGATCAAAACCATCGCTCCCATGTCTCCCCTTGATATTGATAGCGATAATTATCATCAACAATATGGCCAATTACTGAATACAAACCGTGAATTGTTGACTCTGATTGATGAGCTTGAGTTCAGAAGATTAGATCTAAATAAAATTAAATTCAGACACCGAATATTCTTTATTAAAATGAGTTTGATTGAATATATCCTTTTGTTAGAAGCTCATCAAAGTAGACATCTTTGGCAGGCAGAGCAAACTTTATTTAAAATTAGCAATTAAGTGATAGAAACTGTCATCCTGAATTTATTTCAGGATCTCAGGGCAACTGAATTATGCAAAATACTGCTCCTAATGAACCCATAAATTCTGAGATCCTGAAATAAATTCAGGATGACGTAGTGGGGTAGTATGTCACTACCGCTTTAATATGAGGTATTCAATCTTATCTCAAACTCACATTATTAAGTTCTATTTACTAAGTCAATTTTAAATCCATGTCCATCCTACTGGTCGCACAACGACGTGATATGAAACCATTCAGAGACGCCATTCTGAATGTAGATCCGAATATCGATATCGAAATCTGGCCAAACAGTACAAACCCGGGTCGGGTACAATTTGCCGTAGCATGGCATCACCCTCAACAAATATGGAAATCTTATCCAAACTTAAAAGTTATCTCCTCGCTTGGCGCCGGTGTTGATCATCTACTGAAAGACAGCTCCATTCCTGAACATGTACAACTCACCCGCGTCGTCGTACCCTCTCTGGCAGATCAGATGAGTGATTACGTCTTGACAGCTGTGTTGAATATCATCAGAAACAGTGAAATCTATCGGGATCAGCAACAAGAATCTATATGGAAAAACCAACCGGCCCATCTCAAAGATGAACTCACGGTGGGCGTTATGGGTATGGGTGAATTAGGCAGTACAACCGCTAAAAGACTTTATTCAAATGGTTTTACCGTGAATGGCTGGGCACAATCCAGAAAGGAGCTTGATGGAATTTCTACTTTTACAGCCGGTAATTTGGGTGAATTTCTGAATCAATCCAATATCCTCGTCAATCTGTTACCTCTCACACCACAGACAGAGGGCATTTTAGATCTGGATCTCTTCAAAGAACTGAAAAAACCGGCATTTATTATCAATGTTGCCCGAGGGAAGCATTTAATTGAGGAAGATCTGGTGTATGCATTGGACAAGGAGTTAATAACACATGCTGTATTGGATGTCTTCAGTACAGAACCACTCCCAGAATCACACCCTTTTTGGGGACGAAAAAAGATCACCATTACACCCCACATTGCATCCGTCACCGATCCCGATGAAGTTGCCGTGCTGCTGGTAGAAAATTACAAACGTGCTCTCTCCGGAATGGAACTATTAAATGAAGTAAATAGAAAACGAGGATATTAAATCGTCAGGCTAAACTCTTTCCTCTCTCCTGTCCTTCCCGAATAGCCAACTGACCACATCCGGCGTCGATATCATCTCCCCTGCTTCTGCGTACCGTTGCTGTTACTTTATGTTTTACCAATGTCTTCATGAAACGGTTCAGCCTATCCTCTCTGACTCTCTTCAGTTCTACTCCTGCTACATTGTTATACATGATAATATTTACCTTGGATGGTACCCACTGTGCAATTTTAACCAAATTACGGGCATCTTCTTCACTATCATTGAATTCATCAAAAAGAAGGTACTCATAGGTAACCGGGTTTTCGGTCTGAAAAAAGTATGATTTAACAGCTTCTTCCAGTTTTTCAAGATTCAATGACTCATTGATCGGCATAATTTTATTTCGCTTCACATCATCAGCCGCATGAAGTGAAATCGCAAGATTGATTCCCAGATTTTCAGCAGCCAGCTGTTTGATCTGTTTTGTCAAACCAACGGTTGAAACCGTAATCCTGCGTGGGGATAGATCGATCCCGAGAGGATCAGAAATGATTCGAATGGATTCAACAACCGCTTTATAGTTGTGTAGCGGTTCGCCCATCCCCATATAGACAATATTGGTAATTTTTTTGCCAAATCGTTCTTCTGACAGTTCATTGATTGCCTGAACCTGATCTACAATTTCCCCATGTGTCAGATTCCTGAAATAACCCATTTTACCGGTCGCACAGAAGGAACAGCCAAACATACATCCTACCTGCGAGCTGACACATACAGTAATTCGTTTCGCCACACCGTCATCATAAAAGTCAGGAATCAGAACAGCTTCTACTTTATACTTTTCAGGACCATCGAGTTCAAAAAGAAACTTTATTGTACCGTCTTCAGATTCTTGTCGGCTAAATTCATTCGCTCTTTTGATGTCGGCAATTTCATTTAATTTAGCCCTGAGATCCTTGGAAAGATTGGTCATTTCGTCAAAAGAGGTTACACCCTTTTGATAGAGCCATTGAAATACCTGATCGGATCGATATCCAACCAATCCAAGCTCTTCCAGGTACTCGGAAAGTTGTTCTTTTGAAAAGGTTTTTAAATCCGGTTTTGCAATAATTTCGTTCTCGTTTTCAATCATCCTTAAAGATAACCATCTCATCACTCATAATACAGAAATCCAAAGGGGGTGAATGAATTGCACTGAGACAGAACCGTCTGGCTATCTATCTGTTTTTTGTTTTTAATATTATCCGACCCGAAGGTTCCGTGAATTAAACCACCCTGAGGATTAAAAACGGGGATTCACTACATTGTTATAGATTGAGCCAAAGGTGTAAGAAAGGCCAAAAGAGAAGCTGTAATCGTATGAAGTGGGTCTTTGTACCCCTTCGATGATACTGATTGGATCATTGGGATCTCCACTGAATTCCAGAGAGAGCTGATCATTGATGACTCGGTAACTACCTGAAATACTGACGGACAGTCCTCGCATGACCCGTATATCGAATGAGGGATTGAAAGTAATACGATTGATCGCGGCATCATGAAAGTAGTGAGAACCGGAAACCCGAATATCGATTCTTCCCCATCGTTGATCGTATCGGAGGCGACCGCTTACCTCTTGTTCCATAATCAATTCAGAATCTTCCAAAAAGATAGTAGTCTTATAATATTTTCGGTATTGCGGTGATATTTGATACTGAACAACAAATCGTCTCTGCTGAAACTCGGAATAGGGGAAAAAGTTATATTCAACTGCAGGGGCGATATAGGTTCTTAATGCAATATTATTGGATCTGTTAAAACTAGTCCCGGTAAATGCACCAAATGAGAGGTGATCTGAAACGGAGTAGGCAACCATACCCCAATAATCTCCCCAGTCTCGATTTACATTCAGTGTGCGATCGGTAAGTTCGACATTTCTGCGTCTAATCTCACCGTGAACTCTGGTTCGAATCTTCCACGTTTCTGTTGTTCGCTCTGCTTCTGCTCCGCTATATAAGCCAAAGTTAAATTCTCGTGCCTGACCCGACATATTCGATCTGAGGTTTATATCAAATACCCAGTTATTCCAGGGGTCATCAGTTTCAACAATCTGATCATCCGGCACTATCGGTTGTTCATAAAAAACATCCATCGATTCAATTGCAATGGTTTGGGATACAAAGGGGATCAAACCGATTTTAATATATCGATTTAACCCAATACGGCGCTCATCAGAGGTATCCGTACTGGATGAAACATAGCGCAGGGTATCGTTACGTCCGCCCTGAATACCCAATTCTGAAAAAATCAGATTAAATTCTCTGCCACCGCCGGCTGTCCGTTCATCATTGATTAAAAGATAGATTGAAGCATCATCCTGATCTCTCACATAATTTACAAATGTGATGTTAGACCGGATGTAGGTAACATCACAAGAATTACAGTCCAGATAGACATTGGGGATTGGCGAGAGACCGGTATTGTTTTGAGCGTTCAGGTTTTCAGTAAAAAAAACCAGGACGATAAAAACTGGTATCAAGTAGCGAGTCACGTATAAAGTCAGTTCCTTTGGGATTAATTTTTCAGAGCAAAAAAGTGGGTTTGAAGCACATTTTTATAATCATTTATCGGCAGTTAAGGAAAGGTACGTAAATTTCGTTTAAGGCGTGAATGAATAGAATGAATAATTCATTTCATAATTATGATTAAATTAATACGATTTTCATATATACTCATTCAAATTGATGATTCATTTACGATCGTTATATTAATGGACAGAAGATGTCTCCACACTATTTATTCTTTGAATACGTCAATGTTAAAAAATTCTTCAATTCTAATACACATGGGTCTATAAGTGAAATTTATTAGTTCACAATTATCCTATTTCTTTGCAAACAGACGGACTCAAACCAACATTCGCAAGTTGATGAAATTCTTGGGTTTGTTGATGCTGATGTATATTCTGTACAGCATTTTGTTTCATTACGTCGCACTTTCTGAGGGACAAAGTTACTCCTGGCTAACCGGTTTTTACTGGACCCTGGTTACCATGTCGACACTTGGATTTGGGGATATCGTATTCACCAGTGATTTAGGCAGAGGCTTTTCCATGATCGTTCTCTTTTCCGGAGTACTCTTCTTACTGGTGATGTTGCCTTTTACTTTTATAGAGTTCTTTTATGCTCCCTGGATAAAAGCAATGAATCAGGCAAAAGCACCTAAACAGCTAAGTGAGGAAATAAATGACCACGTCATCATTACCGATCTGAATCCGGTTACGGAAGCCTTAATCAAAAAACTGATCGCGTATAAGATTGATTATGCCATATTGGAACCGGACCTTCAGAAAGCCCTCGACCTATCGGAACAGGAATATAAAGTAGTGAATCTGGACCCAACTGATTTCGAGACATATGGCAAAATACGCCTCCATAAAGCCAGAATGGTTGTGGCCTCAGGTCCGGATACCGTGAACACAAATGTTACTTTTACTGTCAAAGAGTTTAATCCCGGTGTGAAAGTGGTGGCAACGGCAGCTCATTATGACTCGACCGATATCTTGCAGCTTGCGGGTGCAGATCATGTTGTACAAC
>JAGXIS010000047.1 GCA_024635465.1 Bacteroidota bacterium
ATTCTGAGGAAATGCATCCAAGAACTGAAAGGACACTATAAGAAGCTCATCCGATTCCTGTTTGATTATCCAAATGCAGATTCAGAAGATATTGCTGAATTTTTTGATATTTCTGTCAGCAATGCTTGGATTCGAAAGCATAGAATGATTCAGAAATTGAATGAATGTGTTAGAAAAAAATTTAAATAAAATTGTAAGGAATTTGAAAAAAAGAGCTCTTACATATATATGAGAGATTTCATTGTGCTATTAAAACCCAAGCTTTTGAATAAAACCCAACCAGATGAAGAATAAAGAAACGATTGAAATATCTAAGCGGATAGATGCCTATATACGCGGTAATCTTTCAAAGAAAGAGATAGACGAGCTTTGGCTCCTTTTTCTGAAGAACCCACATTATTATGACTTGTTTGAAACGGAGCTACACCTAAGAAGTCTGACTCTAAAGAACAAGCATTTCGGCGGTAAGATCATCGACAAAAGAGGACACAAAAAACGTATTAAACAGTGGGTTATGGCGGCAGCGGCTACGGTTATTGTCGTATTAACCATTCAATTTTACATTATTGACACTACCCCGGGTATAGATACTTTGGCACTAAACTCCATATCATACAATGAAATGGCTGCCGGTAATGTCGAAAGATCTGATGATGATTTTATGATAAATTTTGAAACTGAGATGAACCGTGCAATGGCAGCGGCTTATATGTTAAAAAAAGATGAATCAATAGAGATGTTTAGAGATCTTAAAGCATCTGTAATAAACGAATCCCAGAGAGTCCGAATCGAATTCAACCTGGCAATTCTTTATTATAACAGTTCAGAATTTGAGTTAGCAAGAGATTCATTTATCACAGTTACACAATCTAATGCTGTGGATGAGATCTATATTGAACGTGCATGGTGGTTTTTGGCAAACACATACCTAAAAATGAATGATCAAGAGAAAGCAATGGAGGCAGTTCTAAGGGTTAAAAATCTGAATGGAAATAATCGTGACTTAGCCACGACACTTCTCGAAACTCTGAATGAAAGAGGGCAATGATCACATTCTGTAATGAATACTATAATAATCAGAATGAATCTCGATTTTCAATTAGCTTTTGGGAATCGGTTCTGATACACGTTTTGTATGGTCCATAAAATATTGATGAGAACCGATCTTCATTTCCCCCTTCTTTCTCTTAACTTTTACATACTTTTTGTTAGAGTTCAATATCCATCTCTGCTGATTGTCTTTCAGATAAACATTAAGCATAAACTGCAAATACTTTTTCAAATTAGGATTCTCAATCGGAGCCAATACTTCAACTCTCGCATCCAGGTTTCTATGCATCCAATCTGCTGACCCAACGTAATAGACGTGTTCCCCCCTGTTATGGAAATAAAAACATCTGGAGTGTTCTAAAAATCGTCCGATCACTGAATGAACTTGAATATTTTCACTCAGCCCCTTCTTTTGTGGAATCAATCTGCATACACCTCTTACAATCAAATCGATCGAAACACCGGCTTGTGATGCTTCATACAATTTTTGGATTATCAATGGATCCTCTAAACTATTCATTTTTCCAATGATACGTGCTTCATTACCGGCTGAAGCCTCTTCTATTTCAGTATCAATCAGTCTAATAATATTTTTTCGGAGATGTTTCGGGGCTACAAAAGCCTTTTTAAATGTTTGGTCCGGCGCATAACCTGTCAGTAGGTTAAATACATCCGTTATATCAGATCCAAGCTCATCATCACATGTAAACAGACCTAAATCTTCATAGAGTTGGGCAGTATCCGGATGATAATTTCCGGTGCCGATATGCACATACCTTCGCAATCCACCCTGCTCTTCTCTGACAACAATGGTCAATTTTGAGTGAATCTTTAAGCCTGTTATTCCATAGGATACATGAACACCGGCTTTCTCAAGACGGTTTGCCCATGAAATATTTCTCTCTTCATCAAACCGAGCTTTTAATTCGATCAATATAGCAACCTGTTTGTCATCTTCTGCCGCTTTGATTAGAGCATGCATAATCGGTGAATCGCTGGAGGTTCTATAAAGAGTCTGTTTGATCGCCAATACCTTTGGATCATTTGCTGCCTCCTCAATAAATCGCTGAGTTGATGTTTCAAAACTGTGGTAAGGGTGATGAACCACAAAATCCCCTTTTCGAATCACTTGAAAAATACTTGGAGTATCTTCATCCAGAGGATGTCGTAGAACAGGATGTAATGTAGGAACCCACTGCTTCTCTTTCAAGTGGTTAAATCCCTGTATTTTATATAGTTGTGTAACATCTGACAAGCCTATAGGCCCATTCATTTCAAATACATACTGTTTCTCAATATTTAAATGATTCAGCAGATATTGCTTCACTTTTAGAGGAGTGTTTTTATCAATTTCCAGCCTGACAATCTCGGCAAATCGCCGCTCCCGCAACTCATCCTCAATCATTTCCAGAAGATCATCTGCCTCCTCTTCATTACGCTCGATATCCGCATTTCTGGTAACACGAAATACATTGGCACTCAATATTTCAACACCCGGGAAAAAGCGTTCAATTTTTGCGATGATTAAATCCTTTGTTGAAATGAGAGTTACCGCTTCCTCTGTTCGTCCAAGCTCAATCCAACGGGGTCGATTAGCAGGTATTTTAATCCGTGCAAAAAGTACCTCACCTGTATTCTGTTTTTTTAATTGAATCGCTAACGAGCGGCTTTTGTTAGAGATAAAAGGAAATGGATGCGCTTCATCAACAGCCAAAGGAGTTATGATGGGATACAACTGTGAATCGAAGTATTGATTAGCTACTTCTTTGAGTGGGTCGGACAGCTCATCATATGATTTAATATGAATTCCATTTTTTTGCAAACCGGGTTCAATGTCTTCTAAAAAACAACTTCTGTAGCTGTTGATCATTTTCAACACTTCACGTCGGATATCAAAGAGCTGTTCTTCCGGTGATTTCCCATCTATTGAGAGCTCAGACACTCCTGCATGCAACTGTCTTTTCAATCCGCCCACACGCTTCTGAAAAAACTCATCCAGATTGGAACAGACAATGCCAATAAACTTTGCTCTTTCGAGTAAGGGCAGACTTTTGCTTTGCGCCTCTGACAATACCCGCCAGTTAAATTTTAACCAACTCAATTCATAATTATCAAAATAATCACTGCCAAAAATTTTCAATTCACTCGGACTCATATCCTTCATTAGACCCTTATTTTTCAATATTTCATTCTTCAATGGATTTGCATCCTTCTTCTTGAACTTCTTATTTAAGAAATTCATCGACTCAAACTTTCGATTCACTTCAGTTTCTGATGATTTCGCCATGTGTAAAAAAAGGTTTAATTTCGACTCAAATGATTACTTTCTAGAGGCAACCATATTGGTGTTCTATCTGATAAAACGGAATATTTCTTCGAATCTGACTAATTATTATTTTCAAGATCAGTTTTCAAGCGACAAGTTAAGTATAATAAGATAAATTTAGTGTTAACTCATAGATAACAGTTTTTTGAATAATCCATTGCTAAATCCGGAAGAGAAAGATATTCAGATCGAAGAGTCGTTGCGTCCTTCTTCTATTCAGGAATTTATCGGTCAAAAGAAAGTGATTAATAACTTATCCATTTTCATTAAAGCGGCTAAAAAGAGAGGTGAAGCGCTGGATCATGTCATTATTTCGGGTCCACCCGGGCTGGGGAAAACGACACTTGCCCATATCATTTCCCGTGAAATGGGTGTTCAAATAAAACCGACAACCGGCCCGGTTTTGGAGAAACCTGGGGATTTGGCAGGCCTTTTGACCAATTTGGAGAAGGGTGATGTACTTTTTATTGATGAAATTCACCGACTGAATCCGATTATCGAAGAGTATCTCTACTCTGCTATGGAAGATTACAAACTGGATATTGTGATCGACTCAGGTCCCAACGCACGGAGTGTACAGATAGACCTGAACCAGTTTACCCTTGTAGGGGCAACCACCAGAAAGGGTCTACTTACGGCTCCTCTGCGTGCCCGGTTCGGGATCGACATGCGCCTCGACTACTACGACACGGAACTACTGCAGAGAATCGCCCTTCGAACTGCCAATATTCTGGAATTCGGTATCACAGAAAAGGGTGCATTTGAAATAGCCCGAAGAAGCAGAGGTACGCCACGAATTGTCAATAAACTACTTCGCAGAACCCGCGACTTTGCACAAGTTGAAGATCTGACTTCTATCGATGATGCTATCGCTGATAAAGCATTAAATGCACTGGATGTCGATAAAAACGGTTTGGATGATATGGATGTTCGTATTCTGAAGGCGATTATCGAAAACTACAAAGGGGGTCCGGTTGGACTGGGAACCCTCGCTGTAGCCGTTGGTGAAGATAAGGGTACTATTGAGGAGGTTTATGAACCCTTTCTCATCAAAGAAGGATTTATTCAGAGAACGCCAAAGGGACGGGTTGTAACCCTGAAATCTTATCAATACTTAAAGATCGATCCGGGTAAATCGGGCAAAGATTCTAACAATCCGGGGCTCTTCTAGCACTGGCTCACCATTCAATAAATTCAGGTTTAAAGAGGGAAATTTTCTTACCTTTTCACCCTTAACGAAACCACTATTGAATTAATCAAACAGATGAAAAATTTATTTACCTCAGAGTCGGTATCGGAAGGGCATCCGGATAAAGTGTCCGATCAAATTTCAGACGCTATTTTAGATGCAATGCTCACGCAAGACCCCGACTCCCGGGTGGCCGTGGAAACGCTGGTTACCACCGGCCTGGCGATGGTCTCCGGAGAAGTGAGAACCGATGCTTATGTAGATATCCAGGAGACGGTTCGCAAGGTGATCCGCGATATCGGCTACACCAAAGCGAGCTACCGCTTCGATGCGGACTCCTGCGGGGTGATCTCAGCGATCCACCAGCAGAGTGAGCACATCGCCATGGGCGTGGACGCCTCCGGGGATAAAGCCCAGGGAGCCGGCGATCAGGGGATGATGTTCGGCTACGCCACCACAGAGACGCCGGCCTACATGCCGATGACCCTGCAGTACTCCCATGAGCTGCTGAAGAAACTGGCACACATTCGAAAAAACACGACACTGATGCCCTATCTGGCCCCCGACAGTAAGAGTCAGGTAACCGTTGAGTATGACCAAAACAACCAACCCCGCCGGGTGGATACCATTGTGATCTCCACGCAGCACGATGAAGGGGTAGACCAGGCGCAGATCAAGGCGGATGTGAAGGAGCATCTGATCTCTTCGGTGATCCCGGCCGAGCTGATGGACGCCGATACGATTCTGCACGTGAACCCAACGGGGATGTTTGTGATCGGTGGACCGCATGGGGACACCGGCCTGACCGGGCGAAAGATTATAGTCGATACCTATGGCGGACGGGGCGCTCATGGAGGGGGAGCCTTTTCGGGCAAGGACGCCTCGAAGGTAGACCGCAGCGCGGCGTATGCCACACGGCACATCGCCAAGAATGTGGTGGCGGCAGGTTTGGCCCAGGAGTGTCTGGTGCAGGTAGCGTATGCTATTGGAGTAGCCGATCCGGTGTCGATCCATGTGAATACCTATGGAACCGGCAAGGTGGGCAATGATAAGCTGGCGCAGGCGATCATGAAGGTATTTGATTTAACTCCTGCAGGGATCGTGTCACGATTAAAGCTGAAGACACCGGGATTCCTGAAGACAGCAGCCTACGGCCATTTCGGAAGAGATGAATTCACCTGGGAAAAGCTCGACTATGTAGATGAAATCGCAAATGCGGTTAAGTAAATAGTCGGAACTTCCGAAATCGGTGGTTAGAAAGAGGTTATGTAACCACAATTAACAAAGCCTGTTCTGTAAATTTCAGAACAGGCTTTTTTTTATTTTCATAATCAGAAAATGAATAGCTAAGTTTCGCAGACTTGTTTTAAGATTGAATCATAATAAAATGGAGTTATTCTATGAAAGTAATAATTAAGCTAATGGTGATCATGATCTGTATGGCTGCAGCCGTACAGGCTCAGGATCGGCCACAGGTTTTTGAAGGAGCTGAAATCATCCCTATAACCGGTGAGACCATTTCAAATGGGGTACTCATTGTAGAGAACGGGTCGATCACAGCCGTTGGAGAGGCAGGCTCAGTATCGATTCCTGGAAACGCAGATCGAATTGATGTAACCGGTAAAGTAATTATGCCCGGTATTGTTGATACTCATTCTCATATCGGTGAAGGTGACGGTGGCGACGGATCAGCATCTCTTCATCCCGATGTCCGAATCCTGGATACTATCGACCCGAGAAGCAGTACGTTTCGAAAAGCAGTTTCCGGTGGAATTACATCGGTAAACATCATGCCGGGATCCGGATTATTGATGAGTGGTCAGACCGTTTATGTGAAACCAAAGCCGGCTAACACCATCGAAGAGATGTTGATTATTGTAGATGAAGAGACCGGTATTTATGGCGGACTCAAAATGGCAAA
>JAGXIS010000048.1 GCA_024635465.1 Bacteroidota bacterium
ACGTGGTAATGATTCCGGTTGCCGTTATAGGGTTGATGCACCCCGTCTTAGCAGAAATTGCAATGGCACTGAGCTCAATCAATGTCGTGGGTAACTCAAAAAGATTATCCGATAAAAAATTGAGTTAATGTGCATAACTTTGCTTGTTTTTAAATCGATTATTAAATATAAAATTGATGAAACTGCTTATTTTTCCTTTTTCTCGTTATTTTGAAGATATAGAAGGATGAAAAAAGTTAAATTAATTTAATGTGGATAACTTGATCTTGGTTATTTTTTTTCATACCTATGGACATCGTGGATAGTGCTCTTTAAATATTTTGCTCAAAAAATGAAAAACTGGAAAAAATTGCTCTTCAAAATTGCATTGGTGGTAGTCATCATCATTGTAGCTTTTACAGGGTAGTCGTCTAAAATTACTACCGCTCAAACTGGATGACCATTTGGATGTGGTTGATCCCATCAACATCATAGGGTTCACTTCTTTTATGGAAGCCGAGGGATTGATAAAATCTCTCCAGATGTTCTTGCGCCTCTATTACCACTTTTGATTCATTCTCTCCTCTGAGCAGTTCCATTGCTTTTTCCATCAACTCCTTTCCTTTTCCCAAACTGCGATATTTAGGATTTACAACCACACGACCAATAGATGGGACGTCAAATTTTTCTCCCCCGGGCACTATTCTGCAATAAGCTACAAGCAACTCATTATCATAAAGGAGTATATGTCGGGAAATAGGATCTAAGGTATCGATATCATCATAGATGCAATCTTGTTCAATGATAAATACGTCTTGTCTTAGCTTTAGAACCCTGAAGAGGTCGATAGCATCGAATTGATCAAATTCATGAATAATTTTCCAACTCATTTTATAAACTTTTTTGGTTTACTTCCGTAGAAAAGTGAAACTGCAATTAAATGAGGTCATATGTTAAAAATCCTACTGATCAATAGCATAATTATTTTTATCGGTGCATACCTTCTGGAAGGTGTCTCCATTAAGAGTTTCTGGACGGCCATAGGGGTAGCCATATTATTAGGTTTGATAAATATGTTTATCAAACCTCTCATCTTGCTCATTACACTTCCACTTACCATTCTAACACTGGGATTATTTATTCTTGTAATTAATGCCGGGATATTACTGCTGATCGACAAACTTGTAGATGGGTTTGAAATTAAAGGTTTTTGGTGGGCGGTTATCTTCAGTATCTTCATTTCAATAGCCAATACAGTCATGTTTTGGATATTTTAGAGTTAAGTAAAGTTTATCTTTAAAAGGTGCAACATTAGAGAGTGAAATGGTTTCATTCGTTTAGATAGTTAGCAACAGTGTGTATATTGCTACAGATTAACGAAGAAAACATTTTAAGAATGGTTAGAAAAAAAGTAGTTGTTAAAAATGAAAGCGGGTTACATGCCCGGCCCGCCTCTGTTCTGGTTAAGGTAGCGTCAGGATTTGAATCTGAATTCACTATTAAGATGTATGGATACCATGTGAATGGTAAAAGTATATTGGGTGTCATGACTTTAGCTGCTGAATTTGGTTCAGAAATGGAACTAATTTTAGAGGGTTCAGATGAAAAAAAAGCTCTTGAAACGATTGTTGATCTATTCGAAACGAAATTCAAAGAGGAAAACTAGATGAATCCGGGAAGTAATTCCATAGACCTGACAGGGAAGGCCGTATCGAACGGAATTGGAATAGGATCGGCAACCATTCTTAGCACAAAGTCGACGACTGTCAGGCCGGATAAAATTGATCAGGAAGAGATAAAATCACACCTTCAGAAACTGAAAGATTCTCGCAATTTACTACTCAGTGAATATGAACAATTAAGAGATGAGTCACACCTGCAAAGTGCGAAGGATATTCTTGAAGCACAGATTCAGACGCTCAAAGATCCGGAAGTGAAAAAGAGAGTTCAGCATAAAATTGAATCGGACAGGCTCTCTGTAGGGTATGCCATATTCAGCACACTTAATGAATATATTCAGCTGCTTGAAACGTCAGGAGTAAAGTGGGCCAGTGATCGCGCAGTAGATATTGTTGCCATCCGGGATGAATGGATTGATGTGGTATCAGAGAATAGAAGAGAGATTACCATGAGCAAAGGAGATGTAATCTTTGCAGAAGATATCCCACCGGCCTTAATGGTTAAAATCAGTCGAATTAAAGTAGCTGCCATTGTGATGGAAAAAGGAGGGGATACTTCTCATGCAGTGATCCTTTCACAATCATTAGGGATTCCCTGTGTGATTAACACGCATTGGAATCGATATCAGGTAAAAAAGGGAATGTTGGTGATCGTTGATGGTTTGGATGGACATGTAATCATCAATCCTGACGATCAACAATTGGCTCAATATGAGGAGAGAAGGGAGAGGGATCTTTCCAGAGTAAAAGAGTCGCTGAAATGGGCAAAAAAAGAGAATCTGACTAAATGCGGTAAATCGTTCTTCCTGCGAGCGAATGTTGAATTTTTGGAAGAATTACCAAAATTGACTACCCATGGTGCAAAAGGAATCGGACTGCTGCGCACAGAAACGGTTTTGTTTGAAACAACAGAATTTGATGTAAAGGAACAGGTTGAATTTTATTCAAATGTGCTCAAAGAAACAAAGAATGAATCTGTAACCATCCGACTTTTTGATGCAGGAGGTGATAAGCTGATTAATGATAAAAGCAGCGAAGCGAATCCCTTTTTAGGGTGGAGGGGAGTTCGGATGTTACTGGATGAACCTCAGCTTTTGAAAAAACAGTTGGAGGCACTCTACAGAGTGTCGGGAGATTTTACAGGAAGATTAAAAATTCTGGTACCGATGGTTTCCCGATTGGAGGAGATCCGAGCATTGAAGTTAGTAGCAGAAGAGGTTAGAGATGAATTAAAGAGGCAGAAGATCAAGTTCGATCCATCGATACCAATTGGAATCATGGTAGAAGTACCAAGTGTTGTGATGATGGCGAATAAAATTGCATCACAAGTTGATTTTTTCAGTATCGGGACTAACGATTTAACTCAATATACATTGGCAGTAGATAGAGGAAATGAGAAGATATCTGCTCTTTTTGACAGTTATCATCCTGCCATATGGAGAATGATTAAAATGACAAAAGATGCCGCTGATGAGCACAATATTCCCATTTCAGTTTGTGGTGAAATGGCTTCAAAGCCGGAAGCAGCTGCCTGTTTAATGGGTATGGGTATCAATGATCTGAGTATGAACACAAGTGCAATTCCAAATGTGAAAGCAGTTTTATGTAGTCATACTTTGAAGGAGTTAAATGAGCTATCCGACCGGGTGTTGGAAGAGGATGAATTAGAAGGAATCCATAAACTTTTTTCAAAATGGAAATTTAAGGAGTAAAAAAGGAAAACCTTAAATCATATCCAGAGAAAGCTTTGAATGCTAAGAAGGGAAACGCTACCACGCATCAATAGTTTAACTTTGAAGTATTATTTTATTAATAATATAAACTAAATAATCCCTTTTATAACAGTTAAACTACTTAGAATGATTTATTATCATAAATAAATTAGGTATTTTTATGGGATAGGTAATTTGCAACTATTAAAGAACATAAATTATGATAAAGAAAGAATTTACGCCAAAAAGAACGGTTTGTAAGGTTACATTTTCAATTCCTAAAGAGTGGGCAGAGAATGGAGTTCAACTCGTAGGTGATTTTAATGATTGGGATGAAGATTCCGACTCAATGGAACTTAAAAAAGGAAAATGGGTGACAACTCTTCGATTAAAACCTCAAACTTCTTACCGTTTTAAATATCTGATCGACCAAAAAAGGTGGGAAAATGATGATGCTGCAGATTCATATATCACAAATACTTTTGGTTCTGAAGATAGTGTCCTACAAATTGGAAAGTAAATCATGTCGAATCCTTTTCATGTAGATGAATTCAAAAACAACTCTCATACAGAATGGCTGGGGAGAGAGTTTATCTATTTGAAAGAGATTGAATCTACAAATAGTTATCTGAAAAAATTGCCGGCCGACCAGTTGAGTCACGGTACAGTTTTACTGACAGATAACCAGACTTCCGGACGCGGACAGTATGAAAAAAGATGGATCTCAGATCCATACAAAAATCTAACATTCACTGTTGCATTAAAACCGGAAATAAACTCAAGTCTTACACTTCTTACGTTGGCATGTGCTGCCGCAGTATCGGATGTATTGCAGAGATACTGTCGTGAACCCATTCGAATTAAGTGGCCTAATGATATCTTTGTTGCCGGAAAAAAAATGGGTGGTATTCTTACGGAGTCTGTGTTTATGGGGAGTCGGATTGAAAGAGTTCTGATTGGAATTGGAATCAACATCAACCAAACTGAAATTCAGTTGGATTCCTATAATTCATGTTCATTGGCGGATCTGTCACAGTCGAAGTTTACCAGAGAGGGACTTTTGAACGAGTGTCTAAAAGAGATCGAAATAATGTATGATCATTGGTTGCAATTGGATCCGGCCATCATCAAATCCATTCATTCCAGACTTATTGGGTATGGTGAGTGGGTAAAACTACAAGTTTATGATGAACTTCTTCCTTATACCTATAAATGCATAGGAGTAAATATTAAAGGTGAGTTATTAATGTTGAATGAACAGTTAGATGTTGATAAATTCTCCTATGAGCAAGTTCGAATCGTCCCCATTAAATCAACACTTCAAAAAGTGTAAAGAATCTTATCCGGAACTGAACACTGTGAAAGTGGTGGTTGGGGTGAGTGGTGGCCCAGATTCCATGTCTCTACTCTATCTATTACACAGAAATTCGGTTGATACAATCGTTGTCCACTGTAATTATCAGCTAAGAGGTAAATCTTCAGATTTGGATCAGGCCTTGGTTGAAGAGGTTTGTACTCTATGGGGCATGGAGTGTGTATCGGTTCGATTGGATTCAGATAAAACAGAGGGTGGGAATTTTCAGGACTGGGCACGAAATGAACGATATAGAATATTTCAGGACATACAAAAAGAGTATGATGCTGAGTATATCTTAACTGCTCATCATGAAGATGATCAGATTGAGACCATTTTTCAAAAAATTTTACGAGGTGCAGGAGTAACGTCATGGAGAGGAATGAGGCTGCTTGAAGGGGTTTTGATGCGACCATTATTGGGTGTTACTCGGAGTGATATTATGTCGTTCGTACAGGAGTTTAATATTCCCTATCGAATAGACGGTTCAAACGAAGAGTCAACATACGCACGGAATTTTATACGAAATCAATGGTTCCCGGAGCTAAATCGACTCTTCCCGGGCTGGAAATCAAACATGTTGCAGTTGCCTGAACGTGCAGAGGAGTACAGGGAGATGTCTGATATGATCCTCAATCAACTAGTGGAACGTCCTGACCATTTGAACCGAGAAAAATTTCTGGACTTGAATGAGTTATTGAAGCCGGTCATAATGCATCGGTTTATTCAAATGAGTGGACATTCAGTAGAAGTAAGTAGAGGGTTTCTGTCTAATCTTGAAGGACTGAATAGTTTACAATCAGGAAAAGGAGTTCAGATGGCCGAATCGGTTTATCTGTTGCGTGAAAGAGATCATTTTATCCTCTATAAAGAAGAATCTAAAAAGGAATCTCCGGTTGTACTAGCGGAGCAGGATCTCGACCAAAGACTTTCTCTGTTTGGCTTCGATTGGTACGTTGACAAGGAATTCAGTTCGGTTGACACAACCCTCATTCAACTCGATTATCGCAAAATATTATTCCCATTGACTGTCAGGCAGTGGGAAGCAGGTGATCAGGTTCAACCGTTGGGTATGAAAGGGAGGCAGAATGTTTCGGATTTACTTACAAATAATAAAGTATCAGTGAAATCGAAAAAAAAAGCAAAAGTGGTTGAGTCTTTTGATGGAACCGTTTATGCAGTTATATTTCCCGACGGATTTAATAACGGGCATTTTGGTGTGATATCTGAGAAAGTTCGTTGTGATGAAGAGACAGTAAAAACGTTAACAATAGCAATAATTTAGTTTATGGATCTGTATCAACCGGAGACCATTCATGTTAATGGGGAGAAATTCAGAGTATATCTTACTCATGAAGAGATCCAACAACGAATTAAACAGTTGGGAAATCAGATTAGTAAAGATCTGAAGGATAAGCGTCCGATCTTTATTGGAGTATTGAATGGTGCATATATATTTTTGGCTGATTTAATGAGATATGTTTCTATTCCTTGTGAAGTAGATTTTCTTAAGCTGAGCAGTTACGGCGATGAGAAGGTTTCATCCGGTCAGGTGCAGGACCTCAAAGAGATTAATGCACATATTAAAGGGAGGCATGTTATTCTGGTTGAGGATATCATTGATACCGGCCTTTCTATGAAGTATCTTGTTGAGAAATTGAAGCGTTTGGAACCTGCATCGCTGTCTGTAGCAACTATGTTGCACAAAACAGAAGCCACCAAACATGAGGTTCAAATCGACTATGTAGGTTTTAAAATACCAAATTTGTTTGTACTCGGTTATGGATTGGACTATGCACAGGAAGGACGGAATTTGGCTCAAATTTACATCCTGGAAGAATAGATTTTTAAGTTTGCAGTAGTGATTGAAATATTTATCAATTCATGGTTGCAAAGGCCTTTGAAAGGTTGCTATATTTAAGACTATCGAATTTTTTTGATTTCACCACATGGAGAGATGGCTGAGTGGTCGAAAGCGCTCCCCTGCTAAGGGAGTATACTTCAAAAGGGTATCGAGGGTTCGAATCCCTCTCTCTCCGCTCAATATTGCCGATTATTCCTTTTGAATAGGGATAATCGGCTTTTTTATTTATTGGTATACAATCAGTAACTACCAGTGAATAAACTCTTTTGATCAATTTTGTATGGCAGTTTGATTTATTCTACGATTCTAATTTTAGTTATTACCTAAATGTCTTAGTTATCGTAAAAAAATAGATGTATAAACTGAACTGGTTGTATATCATTTAAATAAAGTAGTCGATTTACACTCTAATAAATATCATGATAGAACCCGGCTTAGTTTATTTTTTATTTTTGGAATTCATTCCCGCTGCCTTCATTCCTGTATTCATTTTTTTTGCGCGAATACTGGATGTTAGTATGGGCACGCTCCGAATCATGTTTATCTCTAAAGGATTTCGGGGCAAAGCTACGCTTCTGGGTTTCGTGGAAGTTTTGATATGGATTGTGATCGTTGCTCAAATATTTTCGAATCTGGACAATTGGATGAACTATATTGCCTATGCAGGAGGGTTTGCGACAGGTAATTATATTGGCATGACCATCGAACAGCGCATGAAGATGGGTGTTCAAATGTTCAGAATTATTGTTGGAGAGGGTAGTGCAGACCTCGTAGAAGCTCTTAGAGAGAATGACTTTCGTATCACAGCGGTTAATGGCGAAGGCATTTATGGTCCGGTAAAAGTCATTTTTACGGTTGCAAAACGGAAACGATGGTCAGAACTTTCTGACATTGTGAATAAGTATGCTCC
>JAGXIS010000049.1 GCA_024635465.1 Bacteroidota bacterium
AATTCAATGGATTTCAGAGTTTCTTTATCTATTGCTTCTTTAAAAGTTTCAATAGCCTCCGGATCATACGCACGTAACTTTACACCCAACTCTGCTAACTCTTTTGTGATATAGAGTGATGGCGCCTCACGGATATCATCAGTTTCGGGCTTAAAAGAGAGCCCCCAAATCCCAACAGTTAATCCCTCCAGTTTCCCTTTGTAATACTCTTTCATTTTCTCAACGATTGATATTTTCTGCAACTCATTCACTCTCATTACAGAGTCCAGAATTTTAAAATCATATCCATATTCACCGGCCGTATGGTGGATAGCCTGAACATCTTTTGGAAAACAACTGCCTCCATATCCAATACCCGCAAATAAAAATCTCTTTCCTATTCTTGAATCTGAACCAATACCGGCACGAACATTATCCACATCTGCACCTACTTTTTCACAGATATTTGCAATCTCATTCATGAATGTGATTTTTGTTGCCAACATTGCATTAGCAGCATATTTAGTCAATTCTGAACTACGTTCATCCATGACGATAATCGGATTCCCACTTCTTACGAATGGCTCATACAACTCTCTCATTAAATCTGCCGCACGATTACTTCTGGTGCCAACCACTACCCTTTCAGGCTTCATAAAATCTTCTACAGCTGCTCCCTCTCTTAAAAACTCCGGATTTGAAACTACATCGAATTCTTGATCGGTCTTGGCAGAAATTTTTTCATGGACTTTATCAGCCGTCCCAACAGGTACAGTACTCTTGTTTACTATGACACGATAACCGGGATATTTATTAAATAGATCCCCTAATTCATCCGCAACATTAAGTACAAAACTTAAATCAGCCTGTCCATTTGCACCGGGTGGTGTTGGCAAGCATAAAAAAAGTATTTCACTCTCTTGAAAAGTCTTATCAAGATCTGTAGTAAATGAAAGTCTTCTCTCACGTATAGCACGATCAAATACATGATTCAATCCCGGTTCATAAATGGGAACTTTTCCACTTCTCATCTGCTCCACTTTATTCGCATCAATATCGACACAGGTAACTTGATTTCCACTATCTGCGAAACAAGTACCCGTCACTAATCCAACATATCCGGTACCAACAACTCCGATCTTCATCTATCTTATCTTTCTATTTTTAAAATTTCCAATTCCAATTCGCCGGCAGGTATTTTTACCGTTACAACATCACCCACTTCTTTTCCAAGTATGCCCCTGCCAATGGGTGAATCAATTGAGATTTTACCTAATTTAAAATCTGCTTCATCCTTAGAAACCAACGTGTACTTCATCTCTTTATCAACATTTCTATTAAGTATGGTTACCGTAGACAATACATATGCTTTTGAATCATCAATTTCCCTATCATCAATGATCGTAGCAGTAGCCAGCGTATTGTCAAGCTCTGCAATTTTCTTTTCCAGATGACCCTGAGCCTCTTTTGCAGCATCATATTCCGCATTTTCACTCAAATCACCTTTTGATCTGGCTTCAGCAATCTCATTTGCAATCTCTCTTCTGCCTCGAATTTTTAAGTCTTTCAACTCATTTTCCAGACGTTCATAGCCTTCCTTGGAAAGATAGTTCTTTTTCATAACGAATCTTTATTCAACGTTTATAAACAGAAATAGCAGTCCTTCAACTGCTATCCCAAATCTATTTTTTTCAAATTATTCTTAGAAGAGTAAAAATATGATGATCTGCACTGTTTCCCAACCTTTTTTTAATCAGATATCCATCACACCCCGAAATCCTACATGGAAGAGAGCATTGTCCGGCGGAGTGTGACTTCTGGATGAAACACGATAACCATGACAGTAGGAAACATGACACATAAATGATCCTCCCTTCAATACTTTCTCACTCTGTGTAGCCGGTGTATACGGTTCATCACGTAGTGCATACGACCGATACCAATCTTCAGTCCACTCCCAAACATTACCACCCATATCGGTAAGGCCTAACTCTGTCACATTAAACTCGCCCACCGGCGAAGTCTGCAGATACCCGTCTTCAGCTACATTTTCTACCGGAAACACTCCATTCCAGGTGTTTGCCATATGCTCTCCATCTTCAATCAGGTTTTCGCCCCATGAGTAGAGTCCCATGCGATTATCCCCCCCTTTGGCGGCATGTTCCCACTCAATTTCAGTAGGGAGGCGTTTTCCGATCCACTCCAAATAGGCTACAGCATCATTCCATGAAACCATTCTAACAGGGTGATCATCAATGGCCGGTTCCTGATCAGTACCATTGGGATATGCCCATGTTACACCATCAACCAATGCCCATTCACCCCGTTCAAAATCAAAAACGACTCCATTCCCAAACGTTTCCGCTTCGGTAATATAACAGGTATCATCAATAAACTCCCTGAACTGCTTCACTGTAACCAAATTTTTATCCATCAGAAATGGCGAAACATGAGTCTCAAACACAGGCCTCTCATTAATGAGTCCATTTTGAGAACCAATGATAGTCGTTCCACCCTGTACAAATACCATATCATCCGGAATTTCAATAGAATCCGTGTCAATCTTTTGCTCTGAATTACAACCTGCGGATATAATTATAACCGTTATCAACAGAAACTTAAGTGTTACTTTTTTATTCAAAACTTTTTAATATCAATGTTTTACAAATACCATACTTCGACGTAATTCTACAAATCATATCCATTTCGAACCTATTTTAAGAAACACCTCAATTACATTCGTTCTGGTAGATCATAGTCCAAACCAAAATCTGCCTTGGTAATAGATCTCATATCTGTCTGTCCCAAGCCTGATTATAATTGAAATCAATAGTCAATCGCAAAAATATCCGGTTGATTAACAACTAAAATTGCTTCACTTTTTTTCCGATCCGAATACAATTCACATTAATAATGAATAAATGGATAGCTCATCACTAAAATTATTATCCTCACTCAAGATCACTTAAATTGAACAGATCATCTCAAACCTACAAAATCTTCTGAGTAGAATTGAAAAAACTTAGCACCCGACAAATTCTCAATCGTAACAAATTGCGCAGTTCACCTCTGCGCAGCACTTTTGTTTTATGGCTTCACGATATACGAAGCATGCACAATGTAGGTGCTGCATTCAGATCCGCCGACGCTTTTGGCATCAAAGAACTCTGGCTCTCCGGTTTCACACCCACTCCCCCAAGACCTGAAATCTCAAAAACAGCAATCGGCGCCGAAGAGCACGTACCATGGAAACAGATCAAGGATAAAGAAAAAGCCATCATTGAATTAAAGAAACAAAATTACATCCTACTTGGTCTCGAACAAACTGATCAGAGCATCATGATTCAAGATTATCAGATTAAAGAACAACCGATCTGCCTCATTCTAGGCAATGAGGTCACCGGAATTGATAGTAAACTTCTCCCCTATCTTGACGATTCTATAGAGATTCCTCAGTTCGGAATGAAGCACTCTCTCAACGTTTCAGTTGCAGCAGGCGTTGCACTCTACGCATTTCTTGAAAAATTTCTTAAATAAATCCTAAATCGCTATAAGCATCTACAATTATCAAACTCCTTCTGCAATTTGTTTGATGATGTTGTAATTTTGCTAACTGTGAATCATTCACTGTTCATTCATTATTCCGGAATTTCACTGCTTTTATGTCAAAACGAATATTAGTCACATCAGCACTACCTTATGCTAATGGACCCATTCACCTGGGGCATCTAGCCGGAGCATATCTGCCTGCTGATCTTTACACCCGATTCCAACGATTAAATAATCGTGATATCATCCACATTTGCGGATCAGATGAACATGGTGTCCCAATCACCATCGCTGCTGAAAAGGAAGGTATTTCGCCTTGGGATATCATTAATCGATATCATACCGGAAACAAAGAAGTTTTTGAACGCTTTGGAATTGATTTCGACTATTTTGGCCGTACCAGTTCTGAGACTCATAAAAAAACGTCACAGGAGATTTTTCTGAATCTGCATGCACAGGGTATTTTCACAAAGAAAGCTCAAAAACAGCTTTATGATGAAGAAATGGATATGTTTCTTCCAGACAGATATGTAAAAGGCACTTGCCCAAATTGCGGTCACCCTGAAGCATATGGTGATCAGTGCGAAAAGTGTGGCACATCCCTCTCTCCTACAGATTTGATCGATCCTATAAGTGCCATATCCGGCAATAAGCCAATTATCAAAGAAACCGAACACTGGTTTATTCCTCTTGGTGATTTTCAAGATCGACTGCAGGATTGGATTGATAGTAAAAAAGATTGGAAAACAAACGTATTGGGTCAATGTAAGAGCTGGCTTGATACGGGACTTGGCGACCGCGCCGTCACCAGAGACTTAACCTGGGGTGTTCCCGTACCACTTCCCGATGCCGATGGGAAAGTACTCTATGTCTGGTTTGATGCACCCATCGGTTATATTTCGGCTACTAAAGAGTGGGCCGAATCAAAAGGTGATCCCGATTTATGGAAATCCTATTGGCAGAATGACGAGACATCACTGATCCACTTTATCGGAAAAGATAATATTGTATTTCACTGCATCATGTTTCCAGCAACTCTTATGCAGCATGGTGACTATATTCTCCCCGAGAACGTTCCTGCAAATGAATTTCTAAATCTGGAAGGCCGTAAATTGAGTACTTCCAAAGGCTGGGCTGTATGGTTACATGAATATCTGGATGAGTTTGAACCCGATCTGCTTCGTTATGCTCTCGGTACAATTCTTCCGGAAGCTAAAGATTCTGATTTTTCCTGGAAAGATTTCCAAAGTAAAGTAAATAGCGAACTGGCTGATATACTTGGTAATTTCATCTTTCGGACGATCAGTTTTACAGACCGCTTTTTTGATGGTGATGTACCGGAATTAAAAAACCCATCAGAACTTGATATTAATACTCTTAATGAGATCTCGAATCAAAAAGAAAAAATTGAATCAGCTTATAACTCCTTCAAATTCAGAGAGGCTATTGCTGAGACGATGCATCTCGCCAGAATTGGTAACAGATACTTTACAGAAACAGAACCCTGGAAAACAAGAAAAGAAAATCCTGAATTGTGTGGCAACACACTTCATATTTGTTTGCAGATCTCAGCAGCACTCTCTATTCTCTTTGAACCGGTATTACCAAATAAGATGCACTCACTCCGGAGACAACTGGGGCTTTCTGAAAAAATTTCCTGGGATCAGGTCAATCCTGAATTACTAAAAGCCGGACAAAAAATTACACAAGACGAAATTCTTTTCGAAAAAATCGAAGATGAACGTGTCGAAGAGCAGATCAATAAATTAACCGAAAGAGCAGCCGATATGTCTCCTGAAAAAAAAGAATACATTCCTCTTAAAAAGGAGATCAATTTTAATAATTTTACAGCAATCGATGTCAGAGCCGGGAAAATTATAAAAGCTGAAAAAGTAGAAAAATCGAAGAAACTTCTTCAGATTACCGTGGATCTTGGTTTTGAAACAAGAACCATTTTATCAGGAATAGCAGAATTCTTCAACGCCTCAGATTTAACCGGGCAAACCGTCTGTGTTGTTGCTAATCTTGCCCCCAAAAAAATGATGGGCATTGAGAGTAATGGCATGATTCTTATGGGTGAAGATAGTGAAGGAGTCCTCCACTTTGTTGAAACAGACGCAGAACCCGGCAGCCCCGTCAATTAGTCTTTTATGATATTAAATAAGAAGTCTTTGAAGTTCGGCGTAACATTGTCGAAGGATACGACCAGTTTCTGTTTTTACTGCCCGAATGCTGAAGCCGTTCGATGTGTGGTTTATGATTCCTATGACTCTCTCAAAGGAATTGAACACCCTATGATTTTGGACGAAGGAGGATCATGGATGTTAACCATTCATGGCAATCTGGAAGGAAAATGGTACGGTTACAGAGTCTATTTCTCTGACGATAACAGACCTGATTCACCTTACGTCAATGAAGTATTTGCTGATCCTTACAGCAAACACGTCACGGTTAAGAATACTTACAAACAAGAGGCAAAGACCTACATTTTTCGTGATGATTTTGATTGGGGGGATACT
>JAGXIS010000050.1 GCA_024635465.1 Bacteroidota bacterium
ACACTATTCAGAAGATGCCGTTCTAGTCGATAAAGACGGTTTAGTTTCCGCATGATAAATCAGATTAATAACAAATAGGAGAGAATTCATTGTCCAAAAATAGAAAAGAACCAATTATTGAACTTTTTGATCTCACCCGATGGAAAGAGATTCCTTTTCTTATCATGAAAGGTTTTTTAATGGGATCCGCAGATATCGTACCCGGAGTAAGTGGCGGTACAATGGCACTCATTACAGGTATTTATGATCGATTGATCTTTGCCATTAAAAGTTTCGATTATAAAGCACTGAAATTTGCATTAAGCTTTAAAATCCGTGATCTGTTTAATCATATACATTGGAAATTTTTTCTCTTTTTAGGTTCAGGAATGGTATTGGCTATTTTCTTTTTTACCAGGATTGTCCCCTTGCAGGTCTACATGTTTACCCATCCTGAATGGGTGTATGGACTATTCTTTGGACCCATTGTCGGCTCTATCTTTTTGTTATTAGCAGAGATCGATCCGGCAGATCGGAACTGGAAGAATATCTTTCCATTAATTGGAGGAACACTGTTTGGACTCTGGGTTGTAAATCTTGTGCCTGCTGATACTCCTGAGACATTTGGATTCGTATTTTTAATCGGTTCTATTGCCATATCTGCTATGGTTATGCCGGGAATATCAGGTTCATATCTTCTTCTGATTTTTAGAAAATATGATTATATCCTCTCTCAGCTCAGTATGCTCGGCACCTCTGAAACCATGAGTGCACTTATCAATCTCGCCCCCTTTGTATTAGGTTGCCTTTTTGGAATCATTCTTTTTTCGAGAGTCTTATCCTGGTTGTTGAAGAACTATTATTCCATTACAATCTTAACCTTAATTGGATTTTTAATAGGATCACTTTGGGTGATTTGGCCCTATCAAAATAGAGAGTACAGTGAAATAGTTAGCAGCACAGAAACGGTTCTGGTAGATGACCCCAGAGTAGATGAGTTGCGCGAAAGGGAGGGGCCGGTATTAAGCCCGGAGTATGACAGATTGGGAGAAAGAGTTGTTGATCCGGAATCCGGTTTGGAATCGAATAGGATTGAAATAGAAACTATATCACGAAAGCTTATTTCAAGCAAACCTTTGATTCCTTGGGGCGAACAGCATAGTGATTATGACTCCATCAAAAAAAGAAATGGTATTTTCGGAATTTTAATAGGTCTGCTGATGATTGCTATATTATACTTTGCAAGAAATAAAAAAAGTGGAAAAACTACGGATGAAGATCCCCATTAAATTGAAGATCAAGTAAATAGGGAACTTAAAGAATTGCTACGTTTTTTGTATTTTGATTTAAGAACATGAACATAATATCGGGGGATTTCAATATGGCTAAATTAAAAAAAATATTAGTACCTACAGACTTTTCGAAGGGAAGTGAAACAGCTTATTCTGTTGCTCAAAATATATCAGATACTTTTGGAGGAAAAATTGATTTTATACACGTTATACCGACCCTAAAATATTTCAATGAGAGTATAAAACGATTGGGTGTTCCACTTGATATCAATAAGGATGTTTACCCAAAGATTATTGATGAATCTGAGATAAAGCTAAAAAAAGCGATGGATCAGTATCTGAAAGAGAAAAATAAAGGGTTACAGATCGTAAAAATTGACAGGCGTCCATCTGAAAAAATAGTACAGTATGCAGCTAAACATGGTTATGACATGATAATCATGGGCTCAAAAGGGAAAGATGAGTCATCATTTGTTCGAGGAGGAGTTACGGAAAGAGTAATCAGAAAGTCCAAAATACCGGTATTTTCCGTTGACGGCCGATTTGATCCTAACAAAGTTAAAAATGTGATGATGAGTACTGATTCATCAGAGTTATCGCTATCGGTTTTCCCACTTGCGGTTGCCATTGCAGATGCATATAAAGCAGATCTTACTCTTTTTCATGTGATTGAACTGTATGGAAACAGACCGGAAGAGATCGCAATCACCGCTAAACAAGGGGAAATGGTTTCCATTTATGAGGGAATTATTGATCGTGTGAATGGTTACCTGGACAAGCGTAAATTCGACAACATTCATGTACAGCGTACCGGAGTAACATTTGAAGATGAAGTGATATTGACAGACAAGGAAGGTTCAGTGGGAAGAACCATTAACCTCTACACCAAAATAGAGAAGGGAATCTCTGCACATTATGAAATTGATTCATACGCTTCTGAAAATGCTGATTTGGTGGTGATGGCGACTCATGGACATAGCGGATTTGCACACTTGATTCTAGGTTCTACAGCTGAGAAAGTGGCTCAGAATGTAAGGAAACCGGTGATTACTGTTCGTCCGGATGAGGATGATTTTAAGAAAAAATGAGCGGATAAATCATTATTAAACAATGTATTATTTTATATTATGCATTGACTGAATGTGAGAATTGGATTGATTTCTCCAGTTGTAAAGAAGTTAAAAGACTATTGCATCATGAGATAGGTTTTCTGCATTAAGTTTCGAAGAAATTAACTCTCGATTAACACCAACCCACAAAAAGAAACAGATATGAACATCAAAAAACACTCATTTTTGATAGGTATAATCTGGATACTATTGCTTCCTGCAGTGGTTTTTCCCCAGAATTTGGAACAATTCGAACAAAATGTGACAGAGTTTACACTCGATAACGGACTGCATTTTATTATTGTTGAAAGGCCTGTGGCTCCGGTGGCAAGTTTCGTTACATTTGTTGATGTTGGCGGGGCAAATGAACCTGCTGGGCAAACCGGAATTGCCCATATTTTTGAACACATGGTTTTTAAAGGGTCTAAAACCGTGGGAACAACCAACTATGAAGAAGAGCAGGAATACATTGATTTGATGGATGAGGCTTATCGGGCCTGGGTGAATGAAACCTATCAGCCGGAACCGGATGAGGAAAAACTTGAACAGTATTGGGCAGAATATGAAGAGTACAAAGAGAAAGCCAACTCTTATGTAAAAACCAATGAATTCGATGAAATTATCAGCCGGGAAGGAGCTACCGGGCTGAACGCATCAACCGGCTACGACTATACAAACTATTTTTACAGTTTGCCGCAAAATAAAGCAGAGCTTTGGTTCAGCCTTGAATCAGACCGTTTTCAGAATCCTGTATTCAGGGAATTTTATGAAGAGAAAGATGTGATAATGGAAGAAAGGAGAATGAGCACAGATTCAGATCCTTTTGGAAGGTTGACGGAGGAATTTTTGAGTATTGCCTTTTCAGCACATCCCTATGGACGCGCACTGATTGGCTGGCCGTCTGATATCCGGGCCACAACCATTCAGGATACCGAACGTTTTTTCAGAAGCTATTACACCAATGATAATTTTACCTTTGCTATAGTAGGGGATGTTGATCCTGAAAAAATGCGTGATCTTGCTGAAACTTATTTTGGTCCTATTCAATCAACGGATGAAGCTCCATTTGTTAAAACCATAGAGCCGGAGCAGAGGGGTGAGCGTCGTTTTACCATTGAAGAGGAATCACAGCCCATTTTAATAATGGGGTATCATACCGTGAGTCAGACACATCAGGATTATGCGGCACTGCAGCTTCTTTCTTCAATTCTTTCTCAAGGACGCACATCCCGTATGTATAGGACCCTTGTCCAGGATGAGGAATTGGCACTTGTTGCCCAAACTACAGTGGGTTTTCCAGGCTCAAAATTTCCTAATTTGTTTGTGGTGTACGGCCTGCCAAACCAGGGAATTTCAATTGACGATCTGGAAAAGGCCATTTATGAAGAGATCGAAAAAGTGAAAGAAGGTGACGTTTCTCAACAGGAACTTGACCGGGCTATTACCAATGCAAAGGCAAATCTTGTTAGGAGTTTGAATTCAAATATGGGACTTGCCATCAGACTTGCACAAACTCATGGGCAACAGGGCGATTGGCGGCGACTTTTTAACAGAATTGGTGATCTCGAAAATGTTACACTCGAAGATTTACAAAGGGTTGCGAATGAATATCTTGTAAAAAACAACCGAACAGTAGGGAAAATTATAAATCGTTCATCAGATGATGTTGCTGAAACTCAGCAGGAAAATTAAGAGGCTAAAATCATGAAAAAATTAACTCTACTTCTACCTTTGTTCGTTCTGATTCTCTTCTTTAATCATGCAGAAGCTCAGAAAAGCTGGGATGAAATTGAATATCCTCCACTTAACAGTTTTGAAAAACCCGATGTTGAGATTTTTGAGCTCGACAACGGGATTACGTTTTACATTGTGGAAGATGACGAACTTCCATTGATTAATCTCCGCGTTTTGGTGCGAACCGGCGGTGTGCTTGTACCGAATGAGAAAACCGGACTTCAGTCCATTACCGGTACAGTAATGCGCACCGGTGGCACTACATCCATTTCAGGTGATGAACTCAATGAACTGCTTGAAGACCGTGCGGCAAGAATGGAGACCGGTATCGGCCTTACGTCCGGATCAGCTTCCATGAATGTATTAAAAGATGATTTTGATGAGTTGCTCCCGGTTTTTATTGATCTGTTGAAAAACCCGGCATTTCCGGATAACAGAATAGAACTGGCAAAAACCCAGCAAAAATCAGGTATCACTCGCAGAAATGATGAGACAATACCGGTTGGATTCAGAGAATTTCAAAAGCTGATTTATGGCGGTGAATCTGTCTATGCCCGAAATACTGAATTTGCCACAATCGACAATATTACGCGGGATGATTTGGTTGAATTCCACCGGAATTCATTTGTGGGCAGAAATATGATGATCGGTGTAATCGGGGATTTTGAAACGGATGAAATCAAAGATGAACTCTCTGAAGCATTTGAAACTATACCGGCGGGTGAAGAAACGGAACTGAATTTCCCCGAAGTGAATTATGAATATGTGAATTCCATCAATTTTGTGGATAAGAGTGATGTAAATCAGAGTTTTGTGTTGATGGGCCACATCGGTGGCCTTCGGGAAAATCCCGATTATGCAAAAATCCAGGTAATGAATCGCATTTTGAGTGACGGATTCAGCGGGAGGTTGATGCGAATCATCCGCGGGCAAATGGGCCTTGCATATTCTGTATTCGGACAGTACGGAAGCGGAAATTTTTATCCCGGTGTTTTTTATGCCGGAGTGATGACCCAAAGCGAAACAACAGTAGAAGCCATTAATGCCATTCTTGATCAGATCAAACGACTCCAGGATGAGCCTGTTTCCGAACAGGAATTGAGCGACGTGATCGACCGCTTTCTGAACTCTCTGGTTTTTGAATACGACAGCAGGGTAAGTGTTCTGAACGAGCGAATGAGCTATGATTATGCCGGACTCGACCCCGATACTTTCGACCGTCTGGTTGAAGAAATTCAGGCAGTGACGATTGAAGATGTGCAGGAAGTAGCGCAAAAATATCTACGGCCGGAAGATCTCCAGATTCTTGTGGTAGGGAACGGAGCCGAAATTGGTGATCAACTGGACCAGTTTGGCGATATAAATGAAGTAGATGTTACCATTCCAATGCCGGGTGATGATGAAAAAGTGGAAACAGTTGCCGGTGATTCTGAAGCCGGAAGTGCATGGATGGATCAAATGATGAATGCACTTTTTCCTGAAGGGTTAATCACCGGAGATCTGATATTTGAAGGTGAAAATGTGGTTCAGAGTCCGATGGGTGAGATCACTATTGGTCTGCGGCAGACCGTCAACTTTGATGAAGACAAATTGATTGCAGAAGTCAGTGCCCCTATGGGGCAAATTACCATGCAGGTAATCGATGGTGAGGGATCTATGTTAGCCGGTGGGAATGAGATGCCGATGCAACCGGCTCAACGGGATGAAATGCTAAATGAGCACTATCGTAATCCATTATATCTGGCGATCAACAGGGAACAATTTGATGTACAACACATAGGTCCGGCTGAGATGGAAGGATTGAACCTGGAGCATTTAACCATCCATGGAAATCAGACAATACAGCTTTATCTGGATCCGGATACCGCACTACCGGCAGTTATCACGTATCGTCAGTTTGATCCGGAGTCGGGCCAGATGATTACTCTGAGACAAATTTCTGAGGATTGGACTGAATCCAATGGGGTTTTATTGCCTTACAGTGTTACCACTTACTCAGGAGAAGAAGCTGTTTCTGTAGTGAAACTGGAGTCGCATTCAGTGGAATAGTCATTTGAAGGCATTGATTAAAATTAAATTTTAAACTTACGAGATCCGACCTAATAAAAACAGATTATCAAACCTGCAACCCAACGAATACGGAAAGTAAATTAAGCAGCTCCATGCAGATTTATCCCGTGGGTATTGAACCGTTTAATTCTGCGAGTAAATCGCACCAATTTATCGGTAAGGTGTTCAGTATCAGCGACTTCATTTAACGGGATGATTGGAGCATTTTTTAACCAATCTGAAATTTTTTCCCGGAAAGAGGAGTCAATCTTATAAACTACATGAATTCCCATTTTATTAAGTGCTGCAGCATTGCAAAGTTGTTCGTACTGATTTTTAATTGGGATAGTCAGAAGCTTTTTACCCAGAAACATGGTTTCTGCACACGTTTCAAAACCTGCACTGGTAACTACACCCAATCCGCTCTTCATACTTTTCAAAAAAGACTGATTTCCAACTGGATTCACATGAACATTTTTGTCCTTAAAATATTCACTGCAAGAGGGTGAAAAAAGATGCCACTCTTTTTCAGGAAATTGATGAAAAATAGGAATCAAAAGTTGATGGTCAAAAGCCGGTAGATATACAGTAATATGATCTCCTTTTGTAGGTTCGATATTGAGAACATCTCTTCGTATGATGGGTGGCAGAATAAATGTATCGTATCGTTTGAAATGAAAACCTATGGATTGATTGCATGGGGCAAAGTTTCTGAGTAATTGCTCAGCTAAAAATGATCTTTTATTGGGTCTTGGACTTTTTTTTGATAAAAACGAGGCCTGATGACTTAATGCAACCCCCGGCGTTTTACTGTTAAGAGTTGCCCATGCTGTAACTGGTTCATAATCGGATATTACCAGATCGTAATTCGTAGGATTTATTGACTGAACATCTTGTATGAAGGTGATGGGCTTTAGTTGAAGTGCTGTTTTCAAATAAGATACACTGCCACGGGAGTCATATGCCAAACTAAGTCCCCTTTTCTGTAATACATCGGCCCCATCCAGTTTCATATGGCAGTTGTAGCCACTGATGATTACATCAACATCTGTTTTCTCAGAGAGTAAGGGTAAAATTTCCCGTGCTCTGCTGATGTGCCCGTGTCCGGTTCCCTGTATTCCATATAAGATTTTCATTGTACATACACCTCACTTTTGACTCTGTTACGATCGATTAATTTCTCAATACGGGCTCCCGCAACGAAATCTTCTTCTTTGTATTTGTACATATCCCACTCATGTCCGTCAAATTCCAGGGCTGTCAAATTTTCTACCCAATCCCCACTATTCATGTAAATGACACTGCCTTTTTCATTTTCATACCCACGTATTTTGGGTTGATGAATATGACCACAGATTACATAGTCGTACCCCTGATCGATCGCTAACTCAATGGCAGTCGTCTCAAAATCTTCAATAAATTTAACCGCTTTTTTAACACTGTCTTTTATCTTTTTGGAGAGGGATATTTTCCCATACCCTAATTTACTTGAAATTGTATTTATCGCCAGATTGAGCAGAATCAGAAGCTCGTATCCTTTACCACCCAGTTTTGCTATCCACTTACTGTGTTTCATCGTAATATCAAAGATATCGCCATGGAAAATCCACACTTTCTCCCCATTTAATTCAAGAATAAGCTTATCTTTAATAAGTAAGGGGCCAAGTTGGAGGCTGGACACTTTGCGAAGTACTTCATCATGATTACCGGTCAGATAATAGATATCTGTTCCATTTGTCATCATGGTTAGAAGTGTTCTAAGAATCATCATATGGGCTTCCGGCCAATAGTACTTTCGGAAATTCCAAACATCCACAAAGTCGCCGTTTAGGACGATCATTTTTGGATTGATGGAATTTAAATACTGAAGCAGTTCAAGGGCGTGACAACCAACAGTTCCTAAGTGAATATCGGAGAGAACTACGATATCGAGATTTCTTTTTGTCATGATATGTCTTGTAGTGATATTTTAATAGATAAGTAATGCATCCATTATTACTAAATCGTAAAGAGAACGTTAGCTTTTGGTTAACATTTAGTTATCGGATTTGTGATAAATTTGTGGTGATGATGAAAACAGGTAATAAACCATCAAAAAATGAAAAAAATTGTTATCTACGGCAGTTATGGATATACAGGGAATTTGATCGCAGAACTGGCTTCTAAATCAGACTTGAATGTG
>JAGXIS010000051.1 GCA_024635465.1 Bacteroidota bacterium
CCCATCTCCCGTGCATCACTTTCGTGGAACCGGATGGCTCGACCCGTTTTATTGGCGAGGATGATATTACTGTCGCCATCTGTCAACGCAGCACCCAGTAAACTGTCCCCTTCACGGATATTGATCGCGATGATTCCATCTCTTCTTGGTCGGCTATAAGCCTCAAGTGTTGTCTTCTTAACTTGTCCCTGTTTTGTTGACATGATAATGGAGTGATTGTTGATATACTCCTCTTCTTCAAGTGTTTTAACGGGTACAAAGGTTTGAATATGATCGTCTTTTTCAATATCGATCATATTGACGATCGCACGACCTCTGGATAATCTGGATCCTTCCGGAATTTCATAAACTTTCAACCAGTAACAATTTCCTTTTTCGGTAAAGAATAGAATATAGTTATGGTTGGTTGCCACGAATAGATGTTCTACATATTCATCATCTTTGGTCGTGGTTCCCTTCATGCCTTTACCCCCGCGCCTTTGTCGGCGGTAACCGCTAACCGGCATTCGTTTGATAAATCCTTTGTTGGAGATGGTTACAACCACATCCTCATCTGCAATCATATCCTCAACACTGAAATCTTCAGCTGAGTAAACGATTTGAGTACGTCTTTCATCACCGTATCTATCTTTGATCTCCAGTAATTCGTCTTTAATTATCTGATTTTGTCTGGATCTGTCGGAAAGAATAGTTCTGAATTCAGCAATCTTATCTACAATATCTCTGTACTCCTGATCAACTTTCTCTGTTTCGAGTCCGGTTAATTTTTGGAGTCTCATGTCAAGAATGGCCTTGGCCTGAATGTCCGTAAAGGCAAACTTTTTACGAAGTTCTACATTGGCTTCTTGCGGATTCTTGGAAGCACGTATCGTTTTAATGACTTCATCCAGATTATCCAGGGCTATTTTTAAACCCTCCAGAATATGAGCTCTGGCTTCAGCCTGATCCAGATCATAAATCGTGCGTCGAATAATCACCTCAACACGATGCTCAATAAAATGCTCAATCAATTCTTTGGTAGGCATTACTTTAGGGCGCCCTTTAACAAGCGCCAGGTTAATAACACCAAAGGTTTGCTGCATCTGTGTGTATTTATAAAGCTGATTTAATACGACACCTGCATTGGCGCCCCTCTTTAAAATGATAACGATACGCATACCGTCACGATCCGATTCATCTCTGATCTCAGAGATTTCAGTAATTCTTTCGGTATGTACCAGGTCGGCAATTTTTTCGATGAGTGTAGCTTTATTGACCTGGTAGGGAATTTCTGTAACGACAATCTGCTCTCGGTTACTTCGAAGCTCTTCTGTGTTGGCGCGGGCACGCATGGTTATTTTACCACGACCCGTTTCACAGGCCTCTTTAACTCCTTCATACCCGTAAATGATACCACCGGTTGGGAAATCAGGAGCCGTAATATGCTTCATCAACTCCTTTGCATCGATATCAGGATTATCAATAACCGCAACCGTACCATCAACAACTTCTTTCAAATTGTGAGGGGGCATATTGGTAGCCATACCCACTGCAATCCCTGAGGCACCATTTAACAGAAGGTTGGGAAGCATAGATGGTAGCACGGTTGGCTCCATCAATGTGTCGTCAAAATTGGTTTGGAAATCAACGGTCTCTTTGTTGATATCTGTCAGGAGTTCTTCAGCAATTCGTTGCATCCGAACTTCTGTATAACGCATGGCTGCAGCAGAATCACCATCTACAGAACCAAAGTTACCCTGTCCGTTAACCAGCGGGTAGCGCAGTGAAAAGTCCTGAACCATTCGAACAATCGAATCGTAAACGGCGGAATCACCATGAGGGTGATACTTACCCAAAACCTCACCGACGATACGAGCACTCTTTTTGAAATTACGGTTATGAAGCATCCCCAGATCACTCATCCCGTACAGAACACGTCTGTGTACCGGTTTCAAACCATCTCGCACATCGGGAAGTGCCCGTGAAACAATAACCGACATAGAATAATCTATGTAGGATGATTGCATTTCATCTTCAATCGAAATAGGTATAATTTTTTCGCTGGCCATTCAGTTTTTGTAAATGATTTAGATTAAATTTTGAAAGTGAAAAAAGTGAGACGTGAGACGTGAGAAGTGAATAGGGTTGTTGATTTAAAATTTATCATCTTAAAATTGAGATTATCAATCTGAAAATCCTGGCATTTCTGTGCCGTTGTCATGCCCCCCACATCTTTCATTCTTCTTTTCACCTTTAATTTTTCACCTTTATCTTTCACGTCTCATGTCTCACGTCTCACTTATATATCAAGCGTAGCATATTTTGAGTTCCGCTCAATAAATTCTCTTCTGGGTTCAACATCACCACCCATCAATGTTGAAAACATCTTATCTGCAGCTGCTGCATTGTCGATGGTAACCAATTGAAGCGTTCGTGTTTCCGGATCCATGGTTGTTTCCCATAACTGTTCCGGATTCATCTCACCCAACCCCTTATATCGGGATACATCAAATTTCTTCTTCGCTTTTTTCAGTTCTCGGGTAATTTTATCCCGGGTTTCATCATCCCAGGCATATTGCAATTCACTTCTTGAGGCTGTAATTCTGTACAACGGTGGTGTGGCAATATAAACATGCCCACGTTCCACAAGCGGGTGCATATAACGATAGAAAAAAGTAAGCAGAAGCGTACGGATATGAGATCCATCCACATCAGCATCCGTCATGATGATAATTTTATGATACCGTAACTTCTCAAGTTCAAACTCCTCTTCATGTCCAACACCGGTACCCAGGGCGGTAATCATCGCCTGAATCTCTTTGTTTTCCAGAATCTTATTGATCTTTGCTTTTTCCACGTTCAGTATTTTTCCACGAAGCGGTAGAATAGCCTGAAAACTCCTGTTTCGGCCCATTTTCGCCGAGCCCCCCGCAGAGTCGCCCTCAACAAGATAAACTTCACTGTGCGCAGGATCTTTGATGGAACAGTCTGCAAGTTTACCCGGTAGACCACCACCACTCATCACACTTTTACGCTGGATCAGCTGACGAGCCTTACGAGCAGCTTCACGCGCTTCGGCTGCAACCACAACTTTCTCAAGAATTTTCTTCGCAGTTTTTGGGTTTTGCTCTAAAAATTCAGTCAGTTTTTCATAAAGGATAACCTCTACAGCACTCTGTACTTCCGAGTTCCCCAATTTTGTTTTGGTCTGTCCTTCAAACTGTGGTTCCTGAACTTTCACACTAAGAACACAAGTGAGTCCTTCGCGAAAATCTTCACCGGAAATCTGAATTTTACTGTTCGATTTGATGATATTATTTTTCTCAGCATACGTCTTGAAACAGCGAGTCAGGGCTCTTCTGAATCCTGAAATATGAGTCCCACCTTCACGAGTATTGATATTGTTCACATACGAGTGGACATTTTCCGTATAACTGCTGTTATACTGCATGGCCACTTCCACCGGAACATTTTCCAACTCACCGGCAATAAAAATCGGTTCATCCATGAATGATTCCCGGCTCTCATCGAGATATCGAACAAAATCCTTCACGCCTCCTGCAAAGTGAAACGTAACTTCACTCTCATCATCGGCATCATCAACACGTTCGTCAACAATCTGAACTGTAATTTGCGGATTCAGGAAAGCCAGCTCCCTCATTCGGTCTGCGATGATGTCAAATTTATATTCTGTCGTCTGAGTAAAAATTTCAGCATCCGGCTTAAACCGAATAATGGTTCCGGTCTCTTTAGTTTTGCCAATCTCTTTAAGAGGGACCTTGGTTACTCCTCTTTCAAACTCCATCTTGTAGATGCTTCCATCACGGTGAATTTCAGCGGAGAAGAAAATAGAAAGTGCGTTCACACAACTCACTCCAACCCCGTGAAGACCTCCGGATACCTTATAACTGTCTTTGTCAAATTTTCCACCGGCATGGAGTTTGGTCAGAACGACCTCAACTGCCGGAATTTTTAATTTTGGGTGATCATCAACTGGGATGCCACGTCCGTTATCAGAAACGGTTATGGATCCGTCATCATGAATTGTTAATTTGATAAAATCACAATGTCCGGCGAGCGCTTCATCAATAGAGTTGTCTACTACTTCGTTGATCAGGTGGTGAAGTCCACGTTGAGCAGTGTCACCAATATACATAGAGGGGCGCTTGCGCACGGCTTCGAGACCCTCTAAAACCTGAATATTCGATGCTTTATAATCAGAGCCTTTTTTTGCAGTCATATATGGGGGTTGAATGATATTATTAATAGCCGTCTAAGGCCTGAAAAATACCGTTTTAAAGCGCAATATCAAAGAAAGAATGATATATATTGACATAAACTGAGTAAGTAGCGGGTAATTTATTTTAGAGCCTATTTTACATGGTATCTTATGATTAAAAAGTTAAATAAATATTGTTTTTAAAAACGAAACATCATATTTTTGGTGTCTATCTAAAAATCAGTCAACATTAGTATTATGGCACGCAAAGACGATATTACTGGCAGAGGAGCACTGAATGGTTTTCGTTCATCAAAATCGAACAATAAAACCAAACACAAGTTCCAACTGAATCTGCAGAAAAGAAGATTTTATTTACCGGAAGAAGATCGATGGGTAACTCTGAAAGTTTCTGTTAAGACAATACGGACGATCAACAAAAAAGGTCTGCCGGCTGTGTTAAAAGATGCCAGGAAGAAAGGAACACTTTTAAAAGAGGTATAATCAATGGCAAAAGGCAATCGTATACAGGTCATTCTTGAATGCACCGAAAAGCCCGGTAGTTCTCGATATGTAACAACCAAAAATCGAAGAACAACTACTGAGAGGCTGGAGATCAAAAAATACAATCCGGTATTGAGAAAGCATACCGTTCACAAAGAAATTAAATAAGGTACTGATATGGCTAAGAAGCAAGTTTTCGGCGATGAGGCAAAATCTTTAAAAAGTGCCCACCGCAAAATGGCAAAAGTGATCATCTCTAGTAAGAATGCAAGAGGTCAGTTCTCTTATAAAGAAACTATGGTCGATCAGGATAGTGTTTCAGACTTTATTCAGAAGAATAAAGCTTAATCAGACAGAGATATTTATTTGAAAAGGTTTCATTCTAACGGATGAAACCTTTTTTTTTGGTACTGAACAGCCATCCGGCTCTTCCAAAAAGTCCTTTCTATTCACACATCAGGGTTATATAGCACAAAAAAAATGTGTAATTTCGACTGTCCACCAATTCCGAATCCTCAATATTCAATAAATAGTTAATGATGAGTCTGAAAGAAAAAATAATGACTGACCTGAAAGAGGCGATGAAAGCCCAAAACAGCGAAAAAACGATGGTTCTCCGTTCGTTAAAAGCTAAAATACTCGAAAAAGAGATCAGCGAAAGGAAAGGCGGCGAGTCAATGTTAAGTGATGAACAAGTGATTGATGTGTTGCATAAAGCTGCTAAACAACGCAAAGAGTCTATCGACCAATTTACTCAGGGCGACAGACCGGATCTTGTTGAAAAAGAGGAGATGGAGCTTGTCATCATCGATAATTATCTGCCTCAAATGATGAGTGAAGAGGAGGTGCTTGTTGAAGTGAAGAGCCAAATTGAAAAGATGGGCGCGACATCAATGGCCGATATTGGAAAAGTAATGGGCTCCCTGATGGGAAAATTAAAAGGAAAAGCAGAGGGATCCACCATCAGTAAAGTAGTGAAGGAAGAACTATCTAAGCTATAATCATGAATCTGATAGACCTTTTTATAATCATTTTTATCCTCTTCTTTTGCTTTAGGGGCTATTGGAGTGGATTTGTAAAACAGATTTTTGGTATTGCAGCTATCATCATTGCCGTTTTTGCAACATTCAGATATATGAGTCCCGCATCCGAACTGTTAACTTCATTTATTGACAATCCGGATCACGCTACAATTGTAGCGGGTGTATTGATTTTTTTAATCTGTCTGAGTCTGATTCAGCTGGCCGGTTATGGGTTGGAGAAAATGCTAAAATTGGTGAAAATCAACTTTATCAATAGACTGGCAGGTATGTTATTTGGAGGTCTGTATGCAGCCATAATCGCGAGCACGTTTCTACTTCTGTTAGCCGGTTTCAATATGCCTAATGAAGAAACCCGAACGGAATCCTATACTTATGATGCCATCATTCAGGTTGCCCCTATTACGTTTAATATGATTGCCACCATCTATCCTGATACCGTTGATTTTATGGATACTATCGAAAAATCAATCCGTGAAAACAGCACCTTAAAAGAACTGTCACTATTTGAAAAATTGAATATATGAGCTTTTTACCTGTAGACGAACAACTTGCTATCATCAAAAGAGGAACCGTTGAGATTGTTCCTGAAGAGGAGTTGATTAAAAAACTGAAAAAATCCAGAAAAGAAAACAAGCCACTACGGGTTAAACTCGGTGTTGATCCAACCCGCCCCGATCTTCATCTGGGTCACTCCGTAATCTTAAGGAAATTACGACAGTTCCAGGATTTAGGTCATGAAGCAATATTGATCATCGGTGGTTTTACCGCAATGATCGGAGATCCAACCGGACAAAACAAAACGCGTCCGCCTTTAACTCCTGAAGAAGTGAGTGAAAACGCAGAAACCTACATCAGTCAGGCGAAAAAAATACTGGACCAATCAAAAACGGTTATTGTAAATAATAACGATTGGCTGAGTACCATGTCGTTTATGGATATTGTCAAACTCTCATCAAATTTAACCGTTGCCAGAATGATCGAAAGGGACGATTTCTCGAAAAGGTTTGAAAATAATGAACCGATATCACTGCATGAATTTCTCTATCCTCTTGCTCAAGGTGAAGATTCTGTGCACCTGAAATCCGACATTGAACTGGGTGGAACCGATCAAAAATTCAATTTATTGGTTGGCAGAGATTTGCAAAGGGCAGACGATCAGGAGCCTCAGATCTGTTTGATGATGCCACTTCTGGTTGGAACAGATGGCAGCAAAAAAATGAGTAAATCGTATGATAATTATATCGGAATTGATGAACCTGCGAATGATATGTATGGGAAATCCCTCTCTATTCCGGATGATCTGATCTACTCCTATTTTGAACTGGTAACCGATGTCTCAATTGATAAATTAGTGGATTTAAAAGATCAGATTCAAAAAGATCCAAGAAACAGTAAACATGAACTCGCTTTTACAATCACCAGAATGTACCATGGTGAAACGGGCGCGATTGAAGCCAGAGAGCATTTTGAGCAGACTGTCATTAATAAGGATGTGCCCGATGACGCCCCAGAATTAGAATATGCCGCAGGTTCATCCATCCGTCTTATGGATATCATTTCTGATGCGGGTCTCACTCAAAGTAACGGCGAAACCAAACGAATGATGAAACAGGGTGGCGTTTCTCTGAATGATGAGAAAATAAACGATCCGAATACAGAAGTTGAGTTTTTAAAGGATTCCCGGTTTGATCTGAAAGTAGGTAAGAGAAAATTTGCCCGATTAATTGGCGTTTAGAGTACAATTAAATGTTAAATTAACGTAAATATACATATACTGATAATAGTACCAACTTATCTTGTGAACGCTAGAATTTATTGATATGGGGACAAGCTATTCCGGATCGAGCTCAGAAGTAAACACATTAAATGCATTCATTAAATTGATGAGGGCATCAGAATCAATCAATATGCGTCTGAATAGACACCTGTCAGATGTTAATTTGACCGTCAGTCAATTTGGTACACTGGAAGTTCTTCACCACCTGGGACCGCTAAATCAGCGCAGCATCGGCGAAAAACTACTCAAGAGCGGTGGAAATATCACGATGGTTATCGACAATCTGGAGAAACAGGGCTACGTAGTTCGTGAAAAAGACCCCTCTGACCGAAGAGCCGTTCTGATCCACCTTACCATAGAGGGAGAAAAATTTATACGTCAATATTTTCCCAAACATCTGGATCGAATAAAAGAAGAGTTCAGTGTTTTATCTGAGGATGAGAAAAAAACGCTCGCCGAAATTTGCAAAAAGCTTGGTCTGAAAAATTAATTTAAATTTCCTGTAAGGAAACACACATTGTATGCTCTTTCAAGTATGCAAAGTGTACGTTCTTACAAATTTCCATTCGCTTCATATCCGGCTGTACGATTAGCGCTTTTGCTGACCATTGGGATTCTTTTCACTTTTTACTTTTCACTTTCTCTACAGCTTCTTACACTACTCACCTTTACTCTTCTCACTTTCCTATTTCTATCTGAATGGATCAACCGAACCACATATTCGTTACTGTCGGTTCGACTTTCAATTCTATTCTACACCCTCTTTTTGATTTTTGCATCTTCACTCTATTACCAAATCCGAGAGAAATCCACTCAAAAAAGGATTGAAAATGCAGGTGTAATAAACATATTTGAATGGGATGAGATTGAGGTCAGAGGAGATATTATCTCATCAGGAAAAAGCAGTACGGGTCGGCCGGTTTATGAAGTTCAAATTAAAGAGACCATTTTTGAAAAGGATCACAACTGGTATAATCCATATAAGATTCGATTATACGGCTCAGAGGATGCCGGAATAGATATATCCAACGGAAAGGAAATTCATGCAGTGGTTAGAATCTACTCATTTCCGGAACAAAGAAATCCTCACGAATTTGATTATGGCCAGTGGCTTCATAACAGAGGCATTGCTGCACATGGTGAATTAATTGAGATCGTAAACGTATCCGAAACCGGAAGAATCGGGTGGGAATCAATACGAACAAGCGTTCAGGCTAATGCGGATCAACTGTTTGACGAGGATCACTCCCATATGGCAAAAGCTCTTCTCCTAGGTTTCAAAGACGATCTCACCCCTGAAACCAGACAACAGTTTTCGCGATCCGGACTCTCACATATCATGGCTGTATCCGGCCTGCACGTCGGTTTTATTGTGGCCCCATTTTGGTTGTTGATCCCATTTATGTGGGGCTCAGCTCGTGGAAGGTATTTTGGACTCATACTGCTAACCTTGTTGCTAATTGGTTATGCCGGACTCACAGGCTTTTCTCCATCCGTTTTAAGAGCCTCATTAATGGCCTGGTTTATCTCTTATGGTAAACTTTTCCATAAAGTCAGGAATTCTATAAATTTGACAGCCGTCGCTGCGATCATCGTTCTTTTCATCAATCCAAAACAGCTTTTCGAAATAGGCTTTCAACTCTCATTTTCTGCTGTATTTATAATTCTTATAATCATGAAAGAGGCTCAGGAGTTGATTCCTATAAGATACCGGTATGGTTTTACAGGAGGTTTGATATCGATTGTATTGGTATCCGTGGTTGTTCAACTGGGCCTTTTTCCAATTTTAGTCTATTATTTTGGAGAATTTTCAATAATCGGACCTATCGCGAATGCACTTGTGGTGCCACTGCTATCATTTACCGTTCCTGTCGGACTCATATTTATTCTCGTGAGCCCCGTGGTACCGGATGCTCTTCAAGCCGGGATTATTCCACTCCAATTTTCACTAAACTGGATTCAATGGGTTGCCGAATTTTTGGGCAGCCAATCGTTTAGTTTCATATCAGTCAGCGAAAATAGTATTTCCATTTTCCTTATATGGATATCAGCTATCTGTTGGATTGCAGCTTCCAGAATTTACGCCATCAGATGGAAGTTTCTGATTCTGTTACTCTGTTCTGTGAATCTATATTTCATTGAAAAATGGATTCGTGAACCGAGTGTTAATAGTCTTGAAATTACGGTATTAGATGTGGGACAGGCCGATGCGATACATATCTTAACACCAAACGGATCCAATATATTGATCGATGCCGGCAGATGGTCACCCATGAGTAACAGCGGAGATCAGGTATTGTTACCCTATTTTGAATATGCAGGTATTAATCAGATCGATGCAGTGATTTTGTCCCATCCACATGCGGATCATATCGGTGGCATGCCGGCACTTCTTGAGGGGATAGATATCGGAAGCATATATCAAAGTGATTATGATTATGAATCGGTTCTCTATCAGACAGTCATGAATTTGGCAGAGATGAACAATGTACCCGTAAATCTCCTATCTGCAGGGGACCTCATTGATATTGACTCTTCACTGCGATTGTTTGTGATAGGTCCTGAACCGAATGCTCCCCGAGATCACAATCCGAACAATCACTCCATCTCTTTTAAATTGGTATATGATAGAACCTCGTTTCTCTTTAGCGGGGATGCGGAAGTGGAACAAGAGCGCCGGATGGCGGAAAGATATGGGGATTTTTTGAAATCAGATCTTTACAAAGTGGGTCATCACGCCAGTAACACGAGCTCAACGGAACTGTTTCTGAGATATGTAGATCCCGAAATCACGGTTGCCTCTCTGGCTTTTCGCAATGTTTTTGGTCACCCCGGAAAAAATGCTGTAAACAGATTACATCAATTCAGCAACAATCAGTTCTACACAAGCCTGAACGGTGCCATTCGTTTTGAATCGGATGGGAATGTTATTCGGAAAGTATCATGGCGCTAAAACAGCGCATGAATTACATTCGATCCGGCGCCTGAATTCCTAAAATTGCCAATCCGTTCGCAAGAACACGAGCTGTTGCTTTCGCAAGCAGCGCACGGGCTTGCATCAGCTCTTCTTCCTCACCAATGATCCGACAATCGTGATAAAATGTGGTAAATCCGGAGGCCAATTCATTCAGATAGGTAATCAATTTATGGGGTTCACGATGCTGAGCTGCTAAAGCAACCGAATCGGGAAATGTCAGAAGCTTTTTGATGAGCGTTATTTCTGAATCATGAGAGAGGATCGAAAGATCCGGCAGGTCTGAAATCGGCGATATCTCATCAATTTTACGAAGGATTGACTGAATACGGGCATGTGCGTATTGAAGGTAAAAAACCGGATTTTTCTCACCGGCCTCTTTTGCCTGACTCACATCAAACTCCAGATGAGTATTGGGGGATCTCATCATGAAGAAAAAACGGGTTACATCTTCACCGACTTCGTCCATCAACTCGTCGAGCGTGACAAAATTCGCCTTCCGGGTACTCATCTTGTAGGGTTTGCCATCTTTAACAAGTGTCACAAATTGATAGACCAGTACTTCTACTTTCTCTTTATCATAACCCATCACCTCAATTCCGCTGAGAACATCCGGGTAGGTATCAATATGATCCGCGCCAAAAACATCCAGACAAAGATTAAACCCTCTGTCCAGTTTTTTGGTGTGATAGGCAATATCCGGCAGTCTGTATGTAGGTTCACCGCTGCTTTTCACTAATACAGTATCCTGATCTTTTCCGAATTGAGTGGTTTTGAACCAAACGGCCCCATCTTTGTCATACGCTAACCCTTTTTCGCGCAGTGTATTAATTACCTTGTCAATGGATCCATCCTCATAGAGAGTTCTTTCATTGAAATATGAGTCCATCACAATATTCATTCGCTTCAAAGTCTGTTGAATATCTTCAAAAATGACCTTCTCAGCTTTTTCTTTAAAGAGAATTTCATCCGATTCATTCAGAAGAGAGTCTCCATGTTCTTCGACAAGTGAATTTGCGATATCTCTGATATATTCGCCTTCATAGCCATCTTCAGGAAACGTAAAATCACTATTCAATTTTTCATGATATCGTGACATTACGCTCAAACCCAGTTTTCGCATTTGTCGACCGGCATTATTGAAATAGTATTCCCTCTGTACGGACGCGCCGGTCCATTCGAGAAGTCGGGCTACCGTATCACCCAGGACCGCGTTACGTCCATGCCCAACGGTTAGAGGTCCGGTTGGATTTGCACTTACAAATTCAATAAGGCAGTTTATATCCTTATTAAGATCACTTTTTCCAAACTGTTCCCCTTCAACCAAAACATGATGCAGCTGATCATAGATAAAATCATCTGCATACCGAAAATTGATAAAACCGGGTCCGGCAATCTCAACACTGTTAATTTTTTTCTTATCGAGTTTCAGATTAGATACCAACTCTTCTGCAATTTTCCGTGGATTTTTGCGCAGAGGTTTTGCCAACAACATGGCAATATTGGTAGCGGCATCACCGTGTGAGGGGTCTCTTGGACTTTCGATTTTGATTTCAGGTATTTGATCCTCGGTCAGGCCGAGTTGTATCAAAACAGGTTTAATAGCGTCCTGAAGATATTTCTCCATAGAAAAATGAAATGGAATTCAATAGTTATTAATGATAGAGTGTAAATATACAGCTTTATCTATCTGCAATCCTCAATAAATAAGGATTATTGAATCAGAAGAGAGAGGGTTGATCACTGTCTGCATCTACCATAATTCTTTTAACAAAATCGGGATCATAATCATAAATTTCGAGCATCTCCGGTTGGTAGCGTTTGCCATAAATTCTTCGGCAAATTCCCTGCAGTGCCCGTTCACCCAATTCTGTGATTTGCAGATATCCATGTTCATCTTCCAGGATAAAACCAAATTGACGGGTATCATTTACAATCAGGTAGGCCAGTTTTGGTATTACCCCTATATTTTTTTCTACAAACTCCCTGTGGAGGGGTTCTTTTGAGTAGGAAAATACCAATCCAAGCAGGTTCAATTCAGCTTCTGTAACCGGATAGCCTTCGGATGATTTGGTGAGCAGATTGTCCCAGGCTGTCTGGCTGTAATAGAGACCAAACCACCATTTGGCTTGCTTAAGCAGTTTATGGGTTACGGAGCAGGCGAGGTATTTACCCGGCGCTGCCTGTCGAGGTTCTCCTCTGTCACGATACATACTCACCATAGTTGCCAGATCCAACTCTTGCAAATTTGGTGGATATTTAAATATGAATTCGCTTTTTCTCAGCATGGCAATTGTGAACGTTTATTCACTGATATATACAAAAAATTTGTCGATTTTGGACAGTCTGCGTTTGTTAGACTTAGAGTTCGATCTCCCTCTTGAGTCATTAACATACGAACAACTGACTTTATATGATAAGTTTGTAAATTGGTCAACTGATTATCCAGTGAACTTGATTCTTACTTAAAAATAAAGCTTATTAAAAAAGTTCATTTTTGAGAGATTAGTAAATAATTATTTAAAGAGATATGAGTTAAAGATTTATATCATGACTTTTCTTCAATTCATTCAACTGCAGTTTAAGAGTAAATTCAGATCTGTGTCTCTGGGCAGGGACTTGATAGCAGGAATCTTTCTGTTGATCGTTTTACTGTTGATACTAAGTTATATTGTACTCATTGCTGTGAGTCTGCCCTTTATTATTCGGTCATTTTTTGAGATTGATGACCCCATCGGATTTTTAAACAGTTATATCCTTTTCTTTTTTGCAACGGAGTTCTTGTACCGGTTTTTTCTTCAAAAACTACCTGTTGCGGAGTTACAGCACTATCTTCATCTGCCCATACCACGGTGGAAAATTGTTCATTTTCTCTTGCAGCGATCGTTTATTACACTACTGAACTTCATCGTAATACTCCTATTGGTTCCATTCACAATCGTTGAAGTAGCCGGTAGTCATGGCGCATTAAGTGCTATTAGTTGGCTTGGAACTATTGTATTAATCAGCTGGACTGTCCATTGGATAACCCTCGTATTTAAGAGAGGAATTGGAGATCGGCTTATTGGATACATGATTATGCTTACGGTCTATCTGCTAAGCTTTGGCGCGCAGTATTATGGATGGTACAACATCGGAGAATGGGTAAAGCCATTTTTTGACTTGGCCATCATCTCACCGCTTCCGATTGGTGCCGCGTTGATTCTTTTTGCAGTATCCTATTATGGTGCATATCAATACTACAGAAATCGAGCCTATGAAGAGGAAATTGAAAAGAAAGGCAGGAATTTTGTGGAAAACAGCCAAATTGATTTTCTCTCCAGATTTGGGACAGCCGGGGCATTTGCCGATATGGAATGGAAGTTAATTATTAGACACAAAAAAAGTCGTTCATATCTATACATCAGTGTCCTTTTTCTGCTGTATGCATTGACTTTTTATCCCTCTTTTGATTTAGCAGAATCAGCACTTGATCGGCATTTTTCACTTTTTGTTGGTCTTTTTATAACAGGAAGTTTTTTATACAACTACGGGCAATTCAATCTGAGCTGGAATTCTGCCAATTTTGATTATTTTCTGGTTCAAAAAAATGGAATAGAGTCAATCATTCAGGGTAAAGCGATTTTATACATAGCCATCTCGTTGATCACTTACCTGATATCTTTACCCTACGTCTATTTCGGAATTGAGATCCTCTTTATACACACAGCAGCGTTTATGTTTAATATTGGAGTTGGAATTCCATTGCTGACATTCATCTCATTTTGGAAACCCAAACCGATGGATATCAATAAAAGTGCTATGTTCAACTACGAAGGATTAGGAGCGGCTCAGTTTTTGATGTTTTTACCCATGATCGCTATTCCCTATATCATCTACCTGCCATTTGCACTAACGATGGGATATGAAGCAGGTCTGACCGTTTTAACATTATTCGGCCTGATTGGCATCATCTTTTACAGACAAATTACCCGGTTTTTAATCAGCCGCCTATATAAGAATCGATATGGAATTTCATCCTCATTCAGACAAGAAATATGATTACGATTAATTCACTTAATAAAGTATATGATGGAACAACGGTTCTGGATATTCCGGAACTAACAATTCCCCAATCTCAATGTTTTGGTCTCGTTGGAAATAATGGAGCAGGTAAAACAACTTTATTGCGCTTGATATTGGATCTCATCCGGGCCTCAACGGGAGAAGTTCAAATTGAGGGAGAGAATGTTTCAAAAGGGGAGAGCTGGAAAAAAGTAACCGGCGCGTACCTGGATGCTCATATGCTATTGGGCTATTTGACACCTGACGAGTATTTTGATGTGCTTAGAAAGGTTCACAAGATGTCTGACGCTGATTTGAAACTACACAATGAAAGATTTGAGAGTTTCTTTAACGGCGAAATTCTTGGGCAAAAAAAGTACATCCGTGATCTATCAAAAGGGAACAAAAAGAGAGTGGGTATTTCGGCAGCATTTTTTGGCAATCCTCAATTGGTGTTGCTGGATGAACCCTTTGAAAGTCTGGATCCCAGTTCTCAAATACGGCTGAAAAAAATAGTTGAAAAAGAAAAAGAGGAAAAGAGTACGACGTTTATGATCTCAAGTCACGATTTGGATCATGTAACGGAGGTTTGTGAGCGGGTTGTGCTGCTTGAAAAGGGATTAATCATACAGGATATTGCAGGCACACGAGAAGACAAATTTGAAGCTTTGAAGATCTATTTTTCGGGGTGACAGTCACAACTACGAATCATTATCACGAAGCATATTTTTCAACCCATCTCCATCAGGATAATCTTTAGTGCGGCTGCTTTCTGACTTGGAATAAAACTCAAAATCGATCTCTTTATCTTTTTGATGATTGTCCTCATCTTCCAATCGCTGCAGTTTTTCTTCAGAAATACGGAGCCTAAGGGAGGAGCGAACGGATTCAGCTCGTTCTAACTCTTTCTTTTTTACCTTAAATGATATGGTATTCTCTTTTATGTGAAGACTCTTATCAGTTTTTGGAAGGCGATTCAGATAAATAATAAATCGAACAGAAAACCACTTCTTCTTCACTATGATATCATCAATAGAATGAAGGGGTATCTTTAACACTTTCAGATCTGAATTGAACATTCCCAATACTTCATCCTTCAGGCTATACTCCAGAACTACATGCTCTTTCTCTACACGCAGTAGTCCGCTGAGCTCTGCCATTCCCATATATTGATCATCTTGTCGTATTGGTAATACCATGTTTTGAATCTACTAAATATAGAGATTGAATTGAAGTACTGAATCTTATTAAGCTATCAAGAAGTTTGAAAACATTAAACATCTGAGAGCCAATATAAAAAAATCCCGGCAACCTACGTTAGCCGGGATTTTAATGAATATGTCAAAAGTTAAGATGGATCTGTTATTCAGTCGGAGTGGCAACTAACCGTGCTCCTCCCATTTCCGGAGAAACTTGCTCATAACGAACAACGGAATAGTCACCCTTGTCAATCCAAACAACTAGTTCACCTGCGCTGCCATCGGCCGGTTTTACATCAACCTTCCAGACGTCTGTACCATCTTCTGTTGTTTCTGAAGTTGTTTGAAGCCTGAACATTTTTTCATTCATACTATTCAGGTCTGCATTTCTCAATACAGCTGTGTAGCCTTCACTTAATGGCAGTGTTGCAATTTGGTGGGCCTTGGCTGGTCCATCACCAAAGATGGCACCGGTGAGATCAATATTGATCGGCATTTGTTGAGCGCCGGTATTAATTTCACCATCAACGGTGTCTTCATGATAATTGACTACAATGTTTGCAGGACCCTGATTGATTTCACGTCTCACAGGAGTAAGCCCTTCAGCATTGAAGGTCATTTCATCAACGGCTGAACCCATTGGTGTTTCTGTAGATTCACGAATCGTGATCAGATCACCCTCTTGTGAAATGGCCACAGTACTTTGAAGATCGACTCCAAACTGTGCAATAGAAACGTTGTAATTAAATTCACCGGTTGTCAGTTCGCGAACAGGTTCGAGCTTAGCGGTCAAGGACTCCTCGCTGAGCTCTTCCGGCAACTCAACTGTACTCACATCA
>JAGXIS010000052.1 GCA_024635465.1 Bacteroidota bacterium
ACACAATCCTTGTCAGAACAATCATCTGATATTAAAACTATGCTCGCAATTGCGGCAGGTTGTGAACTTCATTCTGAACATCATTTGGCAGCAGCCATTCTGGATAAAGCAGCCGAACTGAAGGTTACACCCGAAAAAACGGAGAATATGACAGCTGTTCCCGGTAAAGGTGTATCGGCTCAACTGAATGGGTCGAAGGTTTCCGTCGGTAACCTGAAAATGTATGAGAATAGAATCAAACAGTGGAATTCGGCGTTTCTGGATAAGGCAGAATCTCTCAGAATGGAGGGAAAAACGGTGGTTTTTGTTGAACATGATAGTCAGCCGATCGGATTGATTGCCCTGGCAGATCAACTGCGACCTACAGCCGTTCAAACGATCAAAGAACTTAAGAATCTTGGAATTAAAAAAATGGTAATGCTGACGGGTGATAACCAAGGGGTGGCAGAATCAATCGCGAAATCGCTCGGACTGGATGGAATTTATGCTGAATTACTGCCGGAGGAAAAAGTAGATGCCATAAAAAAACTTATGGAAAATGGTACTGTAGCGATGATAGGTGACGGCGTGAATGATGCCCCTGCATTGGCAATTAGTGACCTCGGAATCGCAATGGGGGCAGCCGGTACCGATGTGGCATTAGAAACGGCTGATATTGTTCTCATGGGGGATGACCTTACCAAATTGCCCTACCTAATCACCCTTGCACGAAAATCCAGGAAAGTGGTGTGGCAAAATATAACGATCAGCATGGCGGTCATTGTAATGTTACTTATCAGTGTTTTTCTTGTAGATCTCCCACTGACACTCGGAGTGGTCGGACATGAAGGAAGCACTCTGATTGTTGTGCTGAATGGACTACGTTTGTTGTGGCATTAAAAAACGTTTATCGCCGTTCACGGATTTCATTTAACATCTCATCAAATTCATCCCGACTGATATAGTCACCGTCAGAAATCACACCCATTATCCGGTTGTTGAACGGGATTGTCTCCAGCGGGTTAGCGTTGAGAAGAATCAAATCAGCTCGGTATCCTATAGCAACTTTTCCGGCCTTATCCTCCTCGCCCAGGTATTCTGCCACATTCACTGTTCCGGCTTTCAGGGCTTCATAGGGAGTTAATCCCGCACTAACGAGAAGCTCCAGTTCTCGATGTGCCGAAAAGCCGGGTGGATTAAAAATCTGCGGTGCATCGGCGCCCAGCATCAGTCCGGCCCCAACATCCTGAATCGCTTTGGTTAACAGATTACGAAGCTCTAAAAATCGCTCTGCCTGTTCCGCATCATAGTCGTCTTGTTGTCGAATGTTATTCACAAAATTGACCCAACCTGCTACAGTTTCTGAAGGCATATACTCCATTCCCGGCCATTCACGCATTACATCTGTTGATAGATCGGGGTTAAATACATTGTGCATCAGCGTATTGGTGGGCACATTCCAAACACCTGCCTCGCGGGTCATTATAGCAGCCTCCTCAATTCGGCCTTCATCTGCAGCGTGTGCAAGATCATATCCGAAATAAATAATAGATGGATCTTCGCGATCTTCCGGGTTACCTGCCAGAAACTCCATGTACCGATCCAAGTGATCGATGGTACCCTGTCCCGCTTCCAGGCTACGTATCAATCCTACATCATGAGAGATGTGACCTGAAAATTCTATCCCAATCTCATTGGCCTCATTTGCCATAGCATTAAACTGTTCCATAGTAAGTCCGGGATGCAATTTCAATAAATCATATCCTGCCTCAAACTGGTCATGTACCATTTGCCGTATCTGATCAGGATCTCCAGCCGAATTACCGTTAAATGATGGACCTGAAGTAAAAATTCTTGGGCTAATAATCTCCCCCGTGGCAGCTTGTTCTCGTAAATCCAGGTGGGCCTGTTGGCCTAACATCCCGCGAATCGTGGTAATACCCTGCGACAGGTAGAGCGTTAAAGCGTCCAGCATCCTCTGATCTCCTTGATTATCAGGTGGGATATGGGCGTGCATCTCAGCCAACCCTGGCATCACATAATAGTTCCCCTCTACAACCGTGGCATCACCTCCGTACTGCGCTTCATCAGCCGGTCCAATCCAACTGATGATTCCGTCTTCAATAAATAGAGTTTGCCCTTCACTTATTTGATCGTCCTCCATAGTAAGGAGAGATACATTATGTATTACCAAATCGGGAGATTCCTGAGCTTCGCAAGTAGAAAAAATCAAAAAAACGACAAGAAAAACCGATAAGAAGATGTACCGTATCATAGCAGGAAGGTTTGATTTACATTATTTTTCACGAAAAATACAAAACTATTTAGAGCAATGTATGGGCCCAGATACAAGATACAGGCACCTGTCAGTAGCTGTTAGAAAGTACCTGAAACTGATTACTCCCTAACTAATTTTCCTTAGAAATAATCGACTTCAAAGGAATCTCAAAGTGATGTGAAGTGCCATTTTTGCCTGTATCAATCTTCATGGTTGCATCCAATTGATCTGTAAAATTCTTCACCAAAATCATGCCGAGTGACGAACTTTTCTTAACATATTTTTCCTTTGAAATACCGGACCCGTTATCTCGGATTTTCAAAGTGATAGTGTCATCATTGATAGCTGTAACAATTGAAATCTCGCCCTCACTTTTATTATTGAAAGCATGTTTATGAGCATTAATCAATATTTCACTTACCATTAATCCAAAGGGTATGGCTTTTGCCATATCAATTCTCATATCCTCAATCATATAACGAAGTTCAATATTTTTTTCGCTGCTTAGAAAAGATTTGTGTGTAGCATTCGCAATATTTTCAAGGTAGTCTTTGAGACTGATATTTGAAAAATCAGGGGTATTGTAGAGAGCATCATGTGCCAGCGACATCGTACTGATTCTCGATTGAGAGATCTTTAGTAAATCAGCCAGTTCTTCATTATCACTCATGATTTCTTGCAACTCAAGCAAACCATGAACTTGAGCCAGGTTATTTTTAACCCGATGCTGAATCTCCTTGAATAAGACCTCTTTTTCAGCAAGGGATTGTTTTAATCTCTTTTTACTCTCTTGCAGATCTCTTGTACGATCATCAACTTTCTTTTGGAGTGTGCTATTCCAATTATTCAACAGATAAATGGCTGTTGAGGCTGTAATGATTATGAGCCCTAAAGAAGTCCATACAATAATCTCAAAGGCTTCAATGGATCCAAGTAAATCAACTGCGGGGACAATTTCATAGTTTCTGACGATATCAAGAATATTCAATCGCCCAAGAGTGTACCCTGAAAAAATAAAAATACCCAGTGTGATCGCAACCGTTATAACCGATCCGTAGATCCATTTAATGGATACCTTTTTTTCCGGTGGAAGTGAAAAAACTTCTTCTTTAAATCGTTCGATAACCGGAGAGAGGAAAAAGATGAATACACCGGCAATCAAAAGAGTTTGAAAGAAAATACCGGTCCACCAGCTTTTCCAGATAACCAATGTCTCCGGTGCTGTAAGTTCATGAAAAAATCCCCAAATAAATGCGCCCATCGAACTTGCAAAGGAAGCTAAAAAGGTGACTACAATAAAAAATGCGATACTTTTTAAATTGCGAAGATTGTAATCAATGCGAATACTCTGGTAGGCTAGCGCATAAAGCCCCATACCCAAAACAAAGGATAGACCAATTAATGTTGACCATAGAACCGGAATTCCCGACAAATAGGCAACAACAAATGAGTTTAAATAGACCGGTAAAAACCCCCACTCAAACCCAAACCAGTAGAGCAGAAGAATGCCTAAAATGAGAACGGGATTAAAAATAAAAAGTTCTGTAAGGGCTAAACTTCCAATCGAAACGGAGAACCACTCATGCTGAGTTATCAATGCTGAGAGGTAAAAACTGCCCAGAACAATCAGAAACCAACTTGCTAAATAGAGTAGAATTTTAAAATCTGTAAGCTTGTGTTCGGATAGGAGATAATCAGTGGTCAAAGGTCTCCATCTTAAATATAATTCAGACCTAACATTTGCACTCCCCATAGTAATTGCGTTTAAATTTGAGCTATTTAGCAAAAACTGCTAATCAATTTAGAATTACAGTACATTGGATGAATATAATTAGCGAATACCATAAAACATAGGAATTACTAATAATAACGATCTATAAACTAATTGGAACCATTTTTAAGAGGCCATAAAATCGAAGTAAGTGCTGAAAGAAACTTGATTTGAAGTAAATTTATCCATAGTTACTACCCATTCATTTTTTAATGCAATATGTCTATGCATCCAATTGACCTGTCTATTTTTATCATCTACATCCTGTCACTGTTCGCTTTTGGGATTTTCTTTTTCCGAAAAAATGAAAGTGGTGATGACTACTATGTTGGTGGTCGTAAGATGAAGAGTTACCACGTAGGCCTTTCGGTCGTAGCTACCGACGTGGGTGGCGGTTTCTCAATCGGTTTGGGTGGACTCGGATTTGTAATGGGCCTCTCCGGCTCCTGGATGCTCTTCACGGGCCTTTTAGGCGCATGGCTGGCAGCCGTTCTTCTGATTCCAAAAGTGAAAGGTAACCCGGCATTTGATAAAGCATATACATTTCCTCAAATTTTCGAGCACTACTATAGCGCAAATGTCGCATTTGTGGCAGCAGTGATCTCTGCCATAGGTTATGCCGGATTCACCAGTTCTCAAATGCTCGCCGGGGCTAAATTGGCAAGCGGGACTTTTGTAGGGCTCGACCTCAATTCTGCGCTCTATTTAATGGGTGCAGTCGCTATTATCTACACGGTATTAGGAGGCTTAAAGGCCGTTATCTATACGGATACTGTACAATGGATTTTACTGATGTCCGGACTCATATTCATAGGGATTCCGATCGCTTACATTGAGATTGGAGGTATAGAGGCAATTCGCTCTACAGTAGCGCCTGAAATGCTGTCTCTCACCAATGTGAGTTGGCAAGATCTGGTTTATTGGGCAGTAACCATCATCCCGATCTGGTTTGTGGGCATGACTCTCTACCAGAGAATCTATGCATGTCATGACGAAAAAACGGCTAAAAAAGCGTGGTATCTGGCCGGGATTTTTGAATGGCCTATCATGGCTTTTTTAGGTGTGGCATTGGGTTTATTTGCACGAGTGGCTGCAGAACAAGGAATGTTCGCCTACTTGGGGGCTCCTGATATCGCTGAAACAGATCCGGAAACAGGTTTGCCGATGCTCCTCAGAACGGTACTTCCCGTTGGTTTTTTAGGAGTGATGATGGCATCATACTTCTCAGCTATTTTGTCTACTGCAGATAGCTGTTTAATGGCTTCGTCCGGGAATGTTGTCACGGATATCATTGGTAGATTTACACCTTTTGATCCCAATAGTAAACGATTTGTACGAATTTCTCAGTTCGTGACTCTCATCATTGGAGTATTAGCTCTGGTTTTAGCCGCCAACATGAACAATGTATTAGACTTGATGCTGGATTCTTATGCATTTATGGTATCCGGACTCTTTGTTCCGGTTATCGGCGCCCTCTTTTGGAGTAGAAGCACAGCTGCCGGTGCAATGTCTGCGATGATCATCGGTGGTTGTACAACATTAACTTTACGCTATCTGTTAATAGAGTTACCTTACGGTCTCGATGCAAATTTATTTGGAATTACAGCTTCGGCAATAGCATTTGTAACTGTAAGCCTGTTAACTGAAAAAAAGAGAGAATCATAACATGAATATATCTTACACAACAATAGAGACAGACCACCAAGCTGAAAAACCCTTATTTTCGCGCGATGAAATTGCAAGTTTTCTAAAAAAATCACTCGAACAATACGGCGACGAAAAAAAAGCTATTCTGAAGTGTATAGCATATGCCTACAGCGATTCAGCCGGACAAGACGGTTTTATTGACATTGCCCATGAAGGAGATCGAATTGTAGGGGTTGTCATCATCAACAATACAAATATGGGTGAATACATTCCTGAGCATATACTTGTTTATATTGCCGTAGACCCATCAACCAGAGGACAGGGTGTCGGTAAAGAGTTGATGAAAAGAGTGATACAAAAAACTGAGGGAGATATTGCCCTTCATGTTGAACCGGATAACCCGGCGAAATTTCTGTATGAAAAATTAGGATTTACGAATAAATATTTAGAAATGAGGCTGAAAAAGTGAAAAGGCAGAAGGCAGAAGTGAAAAGTGAAAAGCTGGAGCCGTTGCGACAGTCCCGACCCCTCGGGGTGAAAAGTGAAAAGGAACTAGTGAGAGGGCAGGAACCCAACCAAATGCGTCATCCTGATGCAGATCAGGATCTCATGCATAGAATCCTGCATGGTTTGGCTCCTTTTAGGAAAAGGTCCCATGCACGAGATCCTGAAATAAATTCAGGATGACAGTTTAAATGAGAACCCTGCACTGTGATTCTTATACCTTGTAAAACATGGCTTATATAAAATTATTTAAAAAAGAGCTTCGCACTAACTATGAATATCTGGATAAGTTATTCAAAGAGAGAGGTATTAAATGGGGTATCACGACCAAACTTGTGTGTGGTAACCGATCCTATCTGCAAGAGGTCATCAATTTGGGTATCGGTGAGGTTCACGATTCTCGAATCAGTAATCTGAAAGTGATTAAAGAGATGTCCCCTGAAACGGTTACTGTTTATATCAAACCGCCTCCACTGAATATCCTGCCTGATATTGTAAAATATGCGGACATCAGTCTGAATACAGAACTCTCCACTATGAATGCTCTGTCTGAAGAAGCTCAGAAGCAGGATAAGCTTCATAAAGTGATTATTATGATTGAGATGGGAGATCTTCGTGAAGGGGTGATGAGGGAAGATTTGATACATTTCTATGAGAAAGTATTTCGTCTGCCGGGAATAAGAGTTGTCGGTTTAGGTACCAATCTGAACTGCCTGCATGGAGTGATGCCGGATGAAGATAAATTGATTCAACTAGTTCTCTATAAACAGATAATTGAACTGCGTTTTAAACGGGATATACCTCTCGTTTCAGGGGGTACCACGGTGACGATCCCCCTTTTGCTCAGAAACCTTCTTCCACATGGTGTGAACCACTTTAGGGTAGGTGAAGCACTCTTTTTTGGGAAAAATCTCTTTACAGATGACGTGATCGAGGGGATGAGTGATCGGGTATTGGAATTTTATACTCAGATCATTGAACTTTCTGAAAAACCGACTGTACCTACGGGTGAATTGGGTACCAATCCACAGGGTAAAAAGTCCGTGATTCCGGATGATGATTACGGTAAAACTTCCTACCGGGCGATTGTGGATATCGGTGTTCTGGATATTCAACCGGACTATTTGATTCCGGTTGATGATCATATCAACATAACCGATGCAAGTTCAGACATGCTGATTCTTGATGTAGGCAGTAACCCGGACGGATTAAAAGTGGGTGATATGATCCGGTTCAAATTGAAATATATGGGGGCGTTGGGATTGATGAGTTCCTACTACATCGAAAAGAAAGTAGAAGAATGAAAAAGAGTGAGGATTCTCCGGCGCCGATGGAAGCTAAATCTGCGCATCCTATCATGAATCTGCCCGCAGAAACCAAAATATTTGACTTCAGGCAGAGCTATAACCCGAAAAGGATGACGGATTTTACCCTGTCAGGAAATTGGGGGATAGGCGGCTATCTGGAAAAAAGAGCCAATATGTATTTGGCACCCCAATACGGCAATCGTCGTAATGTTCATATGGGCATCGACATCTGGGCGAATGAGGGAGAGCCGGTATTTTCACCTATCCCGGGCAAAATTGCTTACAAAGCTTATCATGGCGAAGATGGAAATTATGGAGCGACAATTGTGTTAAAACATCAGATAGATGGCAGGGATCTGTTTGCCTTATATGGACATCTGTCAAAAAAATCCCTGGAACAATATAATGTGGACGGAAATGTGGAAGCAGGTGATATTATTGGATGGTTAGGAAGTTCGAATGAAAATGGAAATTGGCCACCTCATCTGCACTATCAAATCAGTATCAAAGATCCGGGAGAAGCAGACATGCCCGGCGTGGTTGCCGAAGAAGAGGTGGAAGTGGCGGCTAAGTTGTATCCGGATCCAAGGATACTTTTGGGTGCTGTTTATTGATTGCTTAACAAACGGGAGTTCTCGACTACGTCCCGACGGAAAAGATGTCGGGACTGCGCTCGAACTGACGAATTAGGGTGTTTTTTTAAAAAAAACTCTCTACCACGTCACATTGAGCACAGATGAGGAGCGGCAGCGACGAGGCGTAGTCGCTCATTTTTTGCACGCGAAGCGAAATGTCTTCGCCCTGGCAAGGAGTTCTCGACTACGTCCCGACGGAAAAGCTGTCGGGACTGCGCTCGAACTGACGGATGGGGGTGTTTTTTTAAAAAAAACTCTCTACCACGTCACATTGAGCGCAGATGAGGAGCGGCAGCGACGAGGCGTAGTCGCTCATTTTTTGCACGCGAAGCGAAATGTCTTCGCCCTGGCAAGGAGTTCTCGACACGTCCCGACGGAAAAGATGTCGGGACTGTGCTCCCCGAAGGGTCGGGGCAGGCTGAACTGACGTTTAATTATTAAGGATCAAATAATGGAATCACTAATAACATTACGAAAAGAGCTTCACAAACATCCGGAACTTTCCGGTGAGGAGACGGAAACTTCTCAAAAAGTTATCCGTGAGCTGGAAAAGTATGAACCCTCGCAAATATTGAAGAATATTGGTGGAAATGGCGTTGTAGCCATATTTAATCCTTCTGGAAATGATACGGACAAAACCATCCTCTTTAGAGCAGAACTGGACGGTTTACCGGTCAATGAAGCTACCAGTGTTGACTACCAATCGGTAAAAAAGGGGAAAATGCACGCTTGTGGTCATGACGGTCATATGGCAATTCTGATTGGCCTTGCCCGCGAAATTCAAAAGAATCGCCCGAATCGGGTGTGCGTAATCCTGCTTTTTCAGCCGGCGGAGGAGACCGGAGAAGGGGCATTAAAAGTCCTGGAGGATAAAAAGTTTAAAGAGTTGGTCATAGATCACGCATATGCACTGCACAATCTGCCCGGTTATGATGAGAATACTCTATATATAAAGAGTAACTCATTTGCATCGGCATCAGTAGGTGTAGAGATATCTATAAAGGGGGAAAGTAGTCATGCAGCCTACCCTGAGCAGGGAATAAATCCATCAAATGTGGTAGCCGGGATCATTAAAAAGATCAATGATGAATTTAATGCTTTTTCAAAATCGAATTCAGGAAGTAAATATGCTGTTACATATATCAAGATGGGAGAGAGAGCATTCGGTATGAGTCCGGGAGAGGCTTCGATTGGATTAACATTCCGATCCGAAACCGATGATACGTTGAAAAAGTGTCTCGATTGGGTTGAGGATTTAGTTAAACATGAAGCGAAGACTTTTTCCGGAAATATTACGACCAACAGAGTTGAACCATTTGCAGCAACCATCAACAGCGATGAAGGGTGTGAAGTTGTAAAGATTGCTGGGAAACAACTAGGTATTGACGTTGAAGAGTTGGATAACTCTTTTCCATGGAGTGAGGATTTTGGCAGATTTGGTGAAAAATTTCCAATTACACTATTCGGTTTGGGATCGGGTAAGGATTCAGCACCTCTTCATTCTGAAAAATATGATTTTAATGACTCACTTCTTCCGGCAGGAATAAATCTATTCAAAGCAATAATTGACTATTATTCTCAACCATAGTTTTTTAAGATTCTGTTTTTAATACCGGAAAGTCAGTATCACTATCAATAAGAATTATTTATGAAATCAATTTTCTTAAAACCATCTCATTTAGTATTAGACAGAAAAGCACTTCAAAATAATATTCAATTTCTAAAAAGTAGGGGTAAAAAAGGTCTAAAAATCTCATCTGTGATAAAAGGAAATGCTTATGGGCATGGAATTTCAACCTATTTACCCTTGGCGGAAGAGGCGGGAATCGATCATTTTTCAGTCTTTAGTGCCAGTGAAGCAGAAATAGCCCTTCAACATCGCAAAAATCCTCAAACAAAAATAATGATCATGGGGATGATTCGAAATGATGAGTTGGAGTGGGCAATTGAGAATGGGGTTGAATTTTATCTGTTTGATGAGAGCCGGTTGCAAGCTGCGATCACCACAGCAAAAAAACACCATAAGAGAGCGCTAATACATCTGCAAATAGAGACCGGCATGAATCGAACCGGTTTTGAAGAGAGTAGGTGGGAAGAGATTTTTCAAATCCTCAAAGATGCATCAGAATTTGTTTCGATTGAGGGGCTTTGCACTCATTATGCCGGCGCAGAGTCCATCGCAAATTACTACCGTATTCAGGAACAGGACAAACAGCTGAAAAAAGCGATAGAGATGGCAACAAGAATTTTGGGATTTAAACCGAAGATTCATGCGTCCAGCTCTGCAGCATTCTTGACCCATCCCGACAAACACTATGATATGGTACGAATCGGTATTGCTCAATATGGATTCTGGCCAAGTCGTGAAACGTACATGCATCATATAAAATCAGTGAATCCGGAAGCCGTTGATGATCCTTTGAAAAGGGTGTTGACCTGGAAAAGTGAAATCATGAGTATCAAGCAGATAAAAGGGGGAGAATTTATTGGATATGGCAATGTATATCTGGCTGGAAAGGACATGACGATCGCCACTGTACCGATCGGATATACCCATGGGTTTGGCAGAAATTTAACCAATACAGGATATGTTCTGGTAAATGGGGTTCGCTGCGGGGTGGTTGGCCTGGTGAATATGAATATGATCACGATTAATGTGTCGCATATAGAGGGAGTTAAAAAGGGTGATGAAGTGGTTATCATCGGAAGACAAAAAGAGGATGAAATTACCTTAGCATCCTTTGGTGAGATGACTAATAATCTCAATTATGAGGTATTAACCCGCCTGCCATCTACAATTCCAAGAGTTGTTATCAATTAATTTGTGATGTTTAATCACAAATAACTTGTTGCTTAAAAATGACATATTTGTAATCTGGGGCATTAAAAACCGCTTTTATTGGATGTTTTAACGAGAGTAACTGTCTGATAATCAATTGGTTGAAATTCTTTACAATTATTTTACAATTTGTTTGAATTCTAGTAATTCATGTACTAAATTCGTTCATAACTGTGAAAAACGTTAGTAACTATTGGAAACAAATACGGAAAACCATAATTACTTACACCTTTTTCATAGAATTCTTTAACCAAAAATACTTACCGCTCAAATCTATAATTAGAGGTGACCTATCTATAATTATGTTTTTTGTGGTGAACTGATTTAACCAAAACAACAACCAATGAGGTCTTGTATGAATTATAAGCTACTTACATTAGTAATTTGTGCTATGTTATATTCAACTGCTGCTTTTGCGCAGGGGAGTGTATCAGGTACAGTAACCGACGCCACTACCGGTGAGGAACTTCCCGGCGTGAACGTTGTGATAGATGAACTACAAAGAGGTGCTCCTACTAATATCGACGGTGAATATGAAATCACCAATGTACCGGCAGGAACGTACACTCTTTCTGTTACCTATATCGGGTTCACTCGATATACCACACAGATACAGGTCGAAAACTCACCAATTACTCAAAACGTTTCTCTCGAACAGGATATTCTTGGTCTTGAAGAGGTAGTCGTTACAGGTGTAGGATCTGGAACTCAAACTAGAAAACTTGGCTTTTCTGTTGCCAAAATTAGCGGAACTAACTTAGAAGAAGTTCCCGCTACTAACCTTGGTTCTGCATTGCAGGCTAAAGTACCGGGTGTTACAATTGTAAAAGCTTCCGGTGACCCTTCAGCTGCTGCTTCTATCCGACTTAGAGGATCAACGTCAATCAATGGAGATCAACAACCTCTCATTATTATTGACGGTGTGATAACAGACGGTAGTCTTGCAGACATTAACATGCAGGATGTTGAAAGCATCGAGATTGTAAAAGGTGCTGCAGGTTCGTCATTATATGGATCACTTGCCGGTAACGGTGTAATTCAGATCATTACGAAAAGAGCCAGTAGAAGTATTGATAAACCATCTGTGACAGTACGGTCGGAATATGGTTTTTCTGAAATTGCAAAAAAGTTTCCTTTAGCTACCAAACACCCTTGGGTAAATGATGCTACATTAACCAGCGATGGTCGATATGTTGATTCATGGCCGGGATATGGTTCATTTGATGCTGACGCAGTATTCGATAATGATTACCCTGTATACTATGATAATACGGAAGCTATTTACACAGGACAGCCATACAACACGAACTATGTAAATATTGCGAACTCTTCCGGAAGCTTTAATTATTTTGCTTCTTTTGAAGATATGACTCAAAGCGGGGTTGTTAAAAACCTGAAAGATTATCAGCGACAGTCATTCCGATTAAATGCTGATTATCTATATGAGGAAAAATTTAAACTCGCCTTTAGCGGATCTTATATTAACTCAGAGTATCCTGATATTACCGAGCAGGGACAGGGTTCCAACTTCTTCTACTCCGCTTTGTCGGCACCTCCGGCGATAGATTTTCTCGAGAGAAATGCTGATGGATCATATACAAATGATCCAACCGGATACAGTTTAGGAAGTAATGAGCAAAATCCGTTATACGTTGCTCAAAATTTACAGGACGATGTTAACCGTGAGCGCTATATCGTAGGTGTGAATTTGACCTATAATGTAACTGACTGGCTTTCATTGAATGCCCGACAGTCTATTGATAAGCGTTATCAGTTAAATACAGTATCAACACCGGTAGGATATCAAACACCTACACCAAGTACTGCATTTAATAATGGATACGAAGGCAGGACTACAATTGATCAGACAACTTCTATATCTGATCTCTGGGCTGCAAGTAATTTTCAAGTAGATGATTTCAACATCACTCTTATTGGAAAGTATCTTTATGAAAACAGAAATTACGAAGCGTATGGATTTTCCGGTTACCGGTACTCTGTTAGTGGAATTCGTAGTTTTGGTGCTCTTGATGCATCTACTTTCAGCATTGGAAGTACAATTGAGCAGGAAAAGGTTGAAAACCTGATTCTGGACGGTACTTTCGACTACCAGGATAAAATTATTGTCGGTGCTATGGTACGAAATGACGGTTCTTCTCGATTTGGTGAAGATGAAAGATATAACGTTTACTATCGCGGATCTCTTGCTTATCGTATTTCGGAAGATATTGAAATCAACAATGTTGATGAGCTTAAAATAAGAGCTTCCTACGGAACATCCGGAAACAGACCTGATTTTGATGCGCAGTATGAAACATATACTGCCGGAAGTACGGTACTTCTGCCAAACGTTCTAGGAAACACTGAAATTAAACCATCAACAGTTGCTGAAATGGAACTGGGTGTGGATTTAGCATTCCTTGGAAAATTCAATTTTGTTGCAAACTATGCAGTATCTAACGTAACAAATGACTATTTGCAGGTACCATTGCCCGGTACTTCGCCTTTCTCATCTCAGTGGCAGAACGTAGGTGAAATTGAAAATAAAACCTTTGAATTAGGATTGTCCGGAAACCTTGTAAATACGCGTGATATGCAGGCCGGCTTCAATCTATCGTTCTCTACTACGGAGCAAACTGTTACAGATTTAGGTGGACTTGCACCCTTTACAAGGTCAGCAGGCGGTGCCATTGATTTGTTCAGATTTGAAGAAGGTGTCCCCTACGGAGCCATGTATGGCAACAAGTTTATCACATCTGTTGATCAGTTAACAGTCGTAGACGGTGTTGTAGTAAATATTCCAGGGGGTTTTGCTCCGGGTGATTTTACAGTGAACAGCCTGGGTCATGTGGTTTTATCTGCAAACCGTGGTACGGATGCTGAGCGCCCCATGTATTTAGTTGATGAAAATGGAGATCCTGAAGTTACTAACATTGGATCCACACAGCCTGACTTCCAACTTGGAGTATCCGGTAACTTCAACTATAAGAACTTTGGAGTATTTATGGTTTGGGACTGGGCACAAGGCGGAGAGGTATACAACTATACTCGCCAGCTATTGTACAACCGAAATACACATATAGATCTCGAAAATTATACTCAGGATGGTTTTCATCCCCAGTACTTACTTGCGATCGACGGTTTATATAACGGATCTGAAGCAATCAGTCATTTCGTAGAAGATGCGTCATTCGTGAAACTTCGTGAATTGTCAGTTTCTTATACCTTAACCAATGAAACACTTGGTGGGCTGGGTGATTACATTCGAGATGTGAAGATATCGGTTGTAGGAAGAAATTTACTGACACTTACAGAATACACTGGATATGATCCGGAAGTTGCCCTGAGAACAAACTCAACTAACTTCAGGTTAGATGAATTTGCATATCCAAACTTCAGAACATTCAGTGGATCTCTACAAGTAAGATTCTAAACCAATTAAATGTATAACATTATGAATAAGACAAACTTTAAATATTTATTTGTTCTGATGGTTTCAGGGTTATTCGCTTTTGCGAGTTGCGCGGATCTGTCAGTAGATAACGTAAATGATCCAACCAAAGAGGCTGTTGAAGGTGATGCAGCCAACCAGACCAAACTTCTGGCCGGTGGATTTTATGATGCAACAACAGCTTTAGTGAGTAGCTGGGGAGTTCATATCCATAATATGGCTGATCAGTCAACAGGTACGAATGCCTTTAACAGGTATTGGGACTTTTCAGAAGAACCCAGATTAAGGTTAGACAATACAACTGCTTACTCTGCAAGCACTGCAATTTCTACCTATTTCAGTGGTTTTAACTCTTCTGTAGCAACCTCGAATTTGTTTATCGATAATATCGTTAATGACGGTACTGAGATTAGAAATTCTGCAGGTGAAGTTGTTACAAACGATATCCTTGCACAGGCTTATTTTCTCAGAGGTCTCTCCAGAGGTTATTTAGGTATGATTTATGATCAGGCCTATTTTCTGGATGAAAACTTCGATGCTGCAAATGATGAAGCAGAATTCGCTCCTTATACAACTCTTATAGAAGGAGCTCTAAGTGATCTGGATGAAGCCATTAGCCTTGCTTCCGGTTCTTCAACGTTTATCTTCAGTGCGATGCCAAACCCGGCTGACTCCTGGACACGTGAAGAGTTTTTAGATGTTGTGAACTCTCTTGCGGCCAGAATAGCAGCAGGGGAAGCCCGAACTGCCTCTGAAGCTGCCGGTCTGGATTGGAACAGAATTCTTACGTATGCCAATGCAGGATTAGGCGGACCGAATTCTCAGTCCGGATTAAATACATTTAGTGCAAGTAACATCGGTTCATCTGGTGAGTATGCAAACTACTTTACTGATTGGTTGAATTTTGTTGTTGCGGGTACTTTCAATACCGGGGCTGGATATAATCCAACGGATGTAAAGATTCCTCATACGTTAGATCCTGACTACCCGGTCATATATCCGGCAGAACATGCGAGTTCAAGTGGGGCTACATATCCTCCCGCAAATACAGCTGATCCACGTATAGATTACTTTAAGTACACTACTAGTGCCGGTTTCTTAAACCCCACGAGAAATGCGAACCTCTACACTAACTATTTTAGTGCAAGAATGTTTGCTAATAGTGATTGGTGGCCTTCTACTTACAAAATCATATTTATGACTGCTTCTGAAGTAGATTATTTACGTGCAGAAGCTCAGTTGATGAGTGGAAATGCCGGTGCAGCTGCTCAAACACTGAATGATTCTCCTGCAGGTACTGGTCTTACAGACCTAGACGGTTTCCAGTTACCGGCTGTTCAGATAGGGTATATTGCGCAGAATAGTCTTTCTGGCGGACATACTATGAGCGGATCCGATAGTGTTGCCGAGTTCCAGTGGGCTCTCCACAGAGAGTATACCATTGAATTGGATATGCTAGGTGGCATTGGAATTCAGTGGTTCTTCATGAGAAGACATGACCTGTTACAAGTTGGTACTCCAACAATGTTCCCGGTACCCGGAAGTGAGTTGGAAATTCTGGGCATTGAAAACTACACATTTGGAGGCCCAAGTTTTGCAGGGCAGCCAGGGTCGGCTTCCGGTGCAAACAGCTGGAAAAATCTGGCTGAATCTGTATTTGGAAATTCTGTAGCAGCTGATAAAGGTTTTGCTAATTCCAAAACAGAGCAGAATCGTACATATTTATTGCCTGTGGAAGCGAAAGATTTGTCTAATCCGCGATCACTTGGCAAAGACACACGCAATAACTAAAAGACGGTATTCTTATTAGTTATGAAAGTTATAAAAGCTCTGCATCCATGGATGCAGGGCTTTTTTATTTAATTTTACGATATGGGAGGGTATTTTATCATTGCGAAATAGTCTTACTATTATTCTGAGATCAGATATTAAGATTTTAAATGGCAAAAATGATCAATCCAGAGGTGTTATTTTATAGCTACTGTAATTATTACAAGCTAGTGAGATAACAGATTTAGATACCTGTCGCAAAAAACGTCCAAATTAATTCCCTATAATTGTTGAAAAAAATATGTTAACACATTCAATCAGGCATATCTTCGGATGTATTGCAGTAAGCAGTTTAGTACTTTTTTCCGGGTGTCTACAACCCGAGCAGAGTTATGATGCAGTTGAAATCGACTTTTTAAATGTAAGAACCCTGGAAGAGGGTGATTGGATTGAAATTGATGGAGTAAGATTCAATCATGTGAAAGCTTTTGAAGAGATAGATGAACAATTATTTGCACTGCCGGCATCAAGAATAACTAAAGGAGCAGAAAATAGAAGAACAGATTTTACTGAACCATTTCCATCTTTAAATATCGGTTACTTACTTACCATATACTTGCACAACATTAATAAAGAGGACCATTTGGTGGTGGATCACGATCATACGTATATAATTATAAATCCGGATTTAATGCACTCTGTAGGTAAACTTCAATTTATGCGTACAGACTCTACAAAAGTTCAAATAAAAACATCTACAGATTATCCTGCTCAAATTCGGTCTATTCAATTGTGAAAAAACTTATTTTTTTTCTTTTATTTACTTTTAATATTACTCTTGTATTTGCTCAAAACAGCTCCGTTCAAATTTCCGGGACAGTTTATAATGATTTGAATGGAAATGAGATTGAGGATGTTTCGATCCAGGTATTGCCTGTTGAGAACCCACACCTTGATGAGAGAAATATCGGAATTTCAACAAACCGCGATGGTACCTTTCGATTCACCTTTAATTACACTTATCCTTTCAGGCTTCGTTTCAGCCATATATCATTTGCGTCACAGGACATTATCATCAATAATGCTGAGGAAGGGCAGGGAATGGATATAAATTTGAATCCAACAAGTATATCTGCCGGAGATGTCGTTGTTGTTGCAGATATGGTATCAAAAGAGGAGTTATCAGAAACACGAACTACGTATAAAATCAGTACAGTTGATGTTCAACAGTTAGCTTCATTTGATGTTTTTGACTTGGTTTCTACCATGGGTGAGGTGGATGTGGCCACCCAAAGTATGACGATGCAGTCTGTAAATACCAGGGGCTTTAATTCCAGCGCCAACAAACGATTTCTACAGCTTACGGATGGCACCGACAACCGTGCACCCGGCTTAAATTTTCCGGTAGGAAACCTAATGGGCCTCATTGATCTGGACGTGTCATCTGTGGAAATAATGCCGGGACCTTCATCAACAAAATATGGATCAAGTGCTCTGAATGGAGTCATCCTTATGACAAGTCACGACCCATTTCTTACCCAGGGATTTTCAACGGAAGTGAAAGCCGGTGTAAATAGTTTAGACCTTGGCGGTAAGACTTATTACGCTGTTGAGGGAAATTCAATGTATGATGTCCAAGCGCGTTACGCGAAAGCATTTTCTGAAAAATTTGCTTTTAAAATAACTGGCAGTTTAACCAGTGGCACAGACTGGAAGGCAAATAATTATGATAATATCGGAAACGGCAGAATCCATGATCTACGAAGAGATCAGGCCGGATATAACGGTGTAAATATTTATGGAGATGAAAACTTTGTTTATGAAGAGGTATATATTGATAGCGATTTAATTGAGGTACTGCCGCCGGGGGTTTTACTTCTCCCCGACGCCGATTTTGGGCCGGTCACCCGTACAGGGTATGAAGAGAGCAACCTCGTGGATTACGATGTTTCGACAGCCAAATTTGCAGTGTCTATTCAATACAAATTCAATGACTCTTACAAAATTAAACTGGATGGAAAATACGGCTCTACCCATTCACTTTATACAGGAGACAGTAGAATTCGTCTGGACGGTTTCCAAATGTACCAGGCTATTGCTCAATTTGAACTGGATAAACTGAATATAAGAGCATACTCAACCTGGCAAAACTCAGGAGATTCATTCGATGTATCCTATCTGGCTCACAGGCTATTACAGGAAGCCAAACCGGATGAGGATTGGTACAGAGATTTTCGAATTGCATTTCAACAGGGACTTCCTGTTTATGGAGTCCGAAAAGGGGATCTGGAAAGGGCCAGGAGATTTGCAGATAGCGGAGTGACCTTATTAGCAGACAGAAGTGCTCTTTCCCGTTTTGAACCCGGAACACCTGAATTTGATGAAAAAGTAGATCAACTGAAAGGAACTGTTAACGAAGACGGAGTAGCTTTTCAGGACAATTCGAGCCTATATCATATAGAATCAACTTATGAATTATCGGACCTTGTGCCTGAAACATCCATGCAAGCAGGTGGGAATTTCAGGTTTTATGATCTGGAATCATATGGCACCATATTTCCCGATACAACATCAAATAATATAACTAATTATGAATTTGGTGGATATATAACCGCTGAAAACCGGATTTTCAATGAACAGTTACGCATTAGTTCCGCTCTCCGATTTGATAAAAATGAGAATTTTAAACCGCGTATCAGTCCACAGGTATCTTTGAATTATAATTTGAATGATACCCACTATTTTACCTTCTCATATCAGCATGGATTTCGTTATCCCGGAGTCAGAGAACAATTTATAAACAACGATCTTGGGAATGCCCGTTTGATTGGAGGATTGTCCGAAAATGTGGGTCAATATAATTTGCAGGAAAATGCCATAAATCTTGATGCCGTAGATGCATTTAATGAGGCTGTAACAAATGATCTCAATCAAACCATAGACAGCGCGGTACCTTACAACAGAACCCAGGCAGTATGGAAGAATCTCTCTATTCTGGAATCGGGTATTGTTAGCCAGAATCAACTGTTGGGAATTCGGCCGGAAGTTGTAAATACACTAGAGACAGGCTACAGACATCTGTTTACGCCACAATTTTATATTGATCTGAGCTACTATGTAAGTTTTTATCATGATTTTATTGGTGTTACAAGAGTCGTTAAACCAAGAACCAGTCCCTCGCAAGACCTTTTTGTGGCTGCGGGCCAAATCAATAACACACTGGAAAGCGACAGGTATTACATATATAGTAATGCTGCTGATCAATTGATAGTACAGGGAGCATCCTTTAATATCGATTATTCCTCAGGGGGATTTATGGCAAGTTTAAACGGTTCGTACGCCAAACTGATACAAAGTTCGAATGATCCGATAACACCGGGATTTAATACGCCGCCTTTTAAAATGAATTTTGAATGGGGCCACCGATCCATCACGCCTAATGTGGGTTTTAAAATGGTGTATAGGTACCGAACGAAATTCTTCTGGGAAAGTTCATTCATAGATGGACCTATTGATAGTTATGGACACTTCGACTTTCAAGTAAATGCACGTATTCCATCACTGAATAGCTCACTGAAATTTGGTATTACCAATTTTGGTGTTGGAGAGTATTATAATATTTATGGCGGACCATCTATTGGTAGTATTCTGTTTGCCACATATTCTTTTAATCCGAGAAGTTTTTAATCAATAACTATGAAGAAATGCATTAAATATGTTGTTTTTATACTACCTCTGCTATTGTTTGCAGACTTGAAGGAAGATGGATGACAAGTGAAAATGCTATTTTTGAAACCAAAACCAGACCTTCATCAAAGAATTTTATCATCGGGGTATCGCTATCTGTCAGATTTTCGGAGGATTTCACGATTGAAGACTAACTAATTGAAGAAAGCATTTTATGGCCAGTTGTAAAC
>JAGXIS010000003.1 GCA_024635465.1 Bacteroidota bacterium
CTCCTACACCACCCACGTGGAGGGACCTCGGAGCAGGTCATTCAGATTTCCGGTGCCTTTCCGGGTTATCACTTCTTCGACTTGTGCGTTTACCCCCTCATCGTAGCAAGGGCTGTCAACGGCGTAAAGTACACCAAACGGCCGAGGCATGTGGTTTTCGACGCCCGGCTCCGGTTGATCGAAAAAGCGGGAGAGCAGGTATGCCTTGGTTCGGTCCTGCTCGTCATGAACCCAGAGATCATCGCGGCTGAATGAGCCGTCAGTAAGGGAAACCACTTTGGGCTGCAGACCGTCCAGACGAACTCCCTTATCGTTCTCGCTACCGAAAATGAGCGGCTCTCCATGTTCGAGGTAGATCGTTTCGGAAGGTCGTGTCTTTTTATCGGTAAAAAGATTAAAAGCACCATCATTTAACACAATGCAATTCTGGTAAATTTCAAGCATGGATGTACCCTGGTGTTCGTGAGCCCTCATCAACATCCGGTTCAGGTGTTTCGGGTCGCGGTCCATGGCCCTGGCCACAAAGGTTCCGTCAACCCCCAGGCTGAACGATAGTGGGTTTACAGGGTGGTCGATAGAGCCATATGGTGTAGATTTGGATACCGATCCTGTTGGCGCTGTAGGTGAATACTGGCCCTTGGTGAGTCCGTAAATCTGGTTATTGAAAAGTAGAAAATTCACATTCACATTGCGACGGAGCAGATGCAAAAAGTGATTACCGCCGATGGACAGCGAATCGCCATCACCCGAAACAACCCAAACACTCAACTCCGGACGAGTAATTTTCAGACCCGTTGCAATTGCCGGTGCCCTGCCATGGATGGAGTGCATCCCAAAAGTGTCCATGTAGTAGGGGAAACGGGCAGCACAACCGATACCCGAGATAAAAACGATATTTTCCTTGTTGATGCCAAGATCCGGCATGATGGTTTGAACCTGTTTCAGAATGGTGTAATCGCCGCAACCGGGGCACCATCTCACATCCTGATCGGAAGAGAAGTCCTTGCCGGTATAGGTAATCGCATTCGTATTGCCATTGGCGGTGTGTTGGTCAATTTTTGTTTTGAGTGACATAGTCTTCTCCATTATTCTTTAATTGACAAAGCTTCTTTAATTTCCTGTTTCAGCTCATCCACAAAAAACGGACGGCCTTTGATTTTGTTGATTCCGGTTGCCGGGACAAAAAATTGATCCCGAATAAGCCGTACCAGTTGCCCCTGGTTAATCTCGGGTACCAGAATGTGTTTAAACCCTTTCAAGAGTTCTCCTAAGTTGGACGGAAAAGGATTCAGATATCTCACGTGTGCATGGGAGATATCCATGCCTTCCTCCATTAATTCTCGTACGGCTGTGCGAATAGACCCGTATGTAGATCCCCAGCCCAGAACCAGTACATCGCCCTGTTCATTGCCACTGTCAACCGTTTGCTTTGAGATAAACCCGGCAATAGCATCCACTTTGGCCTGGCGCAATTCGGTCATTTTCTGATGATTTTCCGGATCATAAGATACATTTCCGGTATTCTCCTCTTTTTCCAGACCGCCTACACGGTGCTCAATTCCGGCGGTTCCGGGAATAGCCCACGACCGTACAAACCGTTCATCACGCAGATAGGGCATGAATTTTTCAGTTTCCTCACCGTTCCGAGACGGTTCAAATTTTACGCGAATCTTTTTTAATCCATCCTGCTGAGGAAACTTCCAGGGCTCCGAACCGTTGCCAAGATATCCGTCAGACAAAAAGTATACCGGTATCATATGTTCGAGTGCTATTCTGCATGCTTCAAATGCTGCATCAAAACAGTCTGCGGGTGTTGAAGGCGCCACTATGGCTACAGGACTTCCCCGTTGCGGCCATACATGGCCTGAAGCAGGTCAGACTGTTCGGTTTTTGTAGGCATCCCGGTTGATGGACCGGCACGCTGGATATTTAAAATCACAAGCGGCAGTTCCAGCATCATGGCAAGTCCAATGGCTTCCCCCTTCAATGCAATCCCGGGCCCTGAAGAGCTGGTTATACCCAGACTACCGCCAAATGCCGCCCCAATGGCCGATGATACGGCTGCGATTTCGTCCTCAGCCTGAAAAGTATAGACCCCGAAATTCTTCAATCGGGACAATTCGTGCAAGACATCAGATGCCGGTGTGATGGGATACGATCCGTAAAAAAGCGGTAGGTTTGCCTGCCTTGCAGCAGACACCAGCCCCAAAACGGTTGCCTCGTTTCCTGTAATGTTCCGATATTCTCCCGGCCCGATTGCCGCTTTTTTTACGGTATAGGTCTCCGCGAAAAGTTCGGCGGTTTCACCGAAGTGATAACCGTCTTTCAGAACTTTGACGTTTGCGACAGCTATATCGGGGGATTTACTAAATTTTTGTTCCAGAAACTTGATGGTAGATTCCATCGGGCGGTTATAGAGCCAGTAAAGCAGCCCCAATACAAACATATTTTTTGCCCGTTCAACATCTTTGTAAGACAGACCAAAATCGGCAAGGCTCTCTTTAGTCAGTTTGGTAATATCTACCTCAATAACCTTATAGCCTTTGAGACTACCGTCTTCAAGCGGGTTATTTTCTTCACCGTATTTGGCGAGATTGAGGTTTCGTTTGTCGAACCCGGCCGTATTGGCAATGATGATCCCCCCTTTCTTGAGCATGTTTAGGTTGGCTTTCAGGGCGGCGGAGTTCATTACTACCAGAACGTCACATTCATCTCCCGGAGTCATAATCTCTTTGCTTCCAAAATGGAGCTGAAAAGAGGATACGCCCGGGACTGTACCGACCGGAGCGCGGATTTCAGCAGGAAATTCCGGAAGGGTGCGCAGGTCGTTACCCTCAAGAGCGGTAGTATTTGTAAAAAGCGAACCGGTAAGCTGCATTCCGTCACCGGAATCGCCCGCAAAACGGATCGTTACCTCATCACGAACTAGATCTTTAACCTTCATAATAATGGTAAACAGGGTTAAAATGAGCAATCACCGTAATGTGAGGATTTTTATTTAATAAAACACACTTAAATTTTCGTTTAAGAAGAGAGTGAATTTTGCAGAAATTCACTCTGTTTTCTGCAAATGGGCAAGCAAAACAATACCTTTACCTGTTCAGAAAATTGTTGACGAAGTTAAACAGCAAAATATACTTGAAACTCTTGCTTGTTAGCAGTTTAACGTTCTCTAGAATCTTTCCAAATCAGTTCTGCGTTTTTGAGATTTTCTACAAAATCAGGACAATCGCCGCTTCCATTACCGTGAATGCCTTCATCCGGAGAACAGATTACACTTCCTTCTTCATCATACAACGAGCTGAATTGATCACAGCATTGAGCAGGAACAAAATAATATATCTGATTTTCATACGTGTATTTCCAAATGCTTTGCGGAGGATTTCCCACAGGTTGAGTTTTAAATTCCACAATAAAGTTGTATACCCAAGCAGGGTTCTCCAATGTGTTTGGATTAGAGCAAGTAATCATTACAAAACAGAATCCCAGTAGGGATAAAATATTTTGTTTCATTTTGTTCTTTTCATTTTAAAATAAACGTACTAACGGTTGTATGTTTATGCACTACCAATTACAATTAGGTTGTTTTTGTGTCAAGTCTGGATTGGATCATGGTCATGTTTTGGGCTGTGCTTCTCTGCCCACCTAAGTTTTTTTGTTCCAATTACTTCTACCCCTATTTTAGAAGATTTTGCCCTTTTGTTGAAGTCGAGAGCAAGATTAACCCAATCGTCAAGCATTAATACTTTTCTTTATGCCCCGATGCCTGTTTTCTCAGTAGAAATCAAAGTTGATTTCTCAACTATCAGGTCATATTGATCTAAAAGTTCAAGGTCGGTTAAGATGTTCCAAACCTCTTCAATACTTGCGTTTACGGTAATTTCGTTCTGAATTGTTACCATTTTAAAAAGATTTAATCAATTATTTCATTGAGTGAAGTACTATTCCGTTTCCTTAATCTTAATTGTTTAACTACTTTTGATTCACAAGTGCAAAATATGATGAAGATACAGCAGCCAATCTCGAATTTATCAACCGTGCTAAAAAAGATAAAGCAGGACTGATAAAAGAAATTTCCAGTCGTCTGAAAGAGGACCTGTAGGGCCAATAGCATAACGGCATTGTGCATAAGCCGCGTTCAGGCCAGCATGGTTTTAAATCAAAATGCACTACAGTAATTGGCTTACCCAAAATTAGCAGGGTAGGGCGAAGTACGTCCGTATAATGCGCTGGTTATAAATTGGTATCCTGATCATGATCAGACTGATCGTGCGGGCCTTCCTCAAACCGTTTTCTCAATTTCACCGGTTCATTGGTATCTTTTTTCTTTCGAATTCTCATATTGATGATCTCCACTAACAGTGAGAAGAATACAGCAAAGTATATATACCCTTTAGGTACATGGACGTCAAATGCTTCGATCATCAGCATAAAGCCGATTAAGATGAGGAAAGAGAGAGATAGTATTTCCAGGGTAGGGTGCTTTTTAATGAATTCGCTTATGGTCTTGGCAAACACAATCATCACCCCAATCGAAATTGTGATGGCAATAATCATTAGTAATACCTCTTCAGTGAGGCCGATAGCAGTGAGAATATTGTCGAAGGAAAAAATGATATCCAACGCAACGATTTGGAAAAGAACCTGGCCGAAGGTTAAAAGCTGCTTCTTACCTTTTTCATCATGCTGCCCCTCCATTTTATGGTGAATTTCAACCGTACTTTTGAATATGAGAAAGATGCCACCTGCAAAAAGAATGATGTCCCTGACACTAAAATCATAATCAAATATAGAAAAGAGTGGTTCGGTAAACCCTATGATCCAGCTTATACTCAGTAACATCGCAATCCGAAACACAAGTGCTAAAACAAGACCGGTGGTTCTTGCTTTCTGCTGCACATTTGCCGGCAGTTTGTTCGATACAATAGAGATGAAGATGATGTTATCGACACCGAGAACAATTTCAAGAAAAGTGAGGGTTAAGAGGGCAATCCAACTTTCGGGGCTAAGAAAAATTTCCATATGAGATGAATGATCTTGATTTATTTTATCCCTTCAATTCTAGGCATAATACAGATTTAAGTCAACGAGATTTTAAGATGTATATGTGAAGAAACTGCTCTTCCCTGACAACCCGTATTCAGCAGATCGACCTAGTGCAACTGCCGTGAAAAAATAAACCTCGCCGGAATCATAGTTAGGAAAACAAATAAACCCGATATCTATATCTTCTCGGTTAAAGGTATATACAGTTCTTCTTCTGAATTTGGATCATCATTTTTGTACTTCGCCCCCATTACCCATAGATGTGGTCTCCTGTCCAATTCATAACCGGACTTTGGTAACCAATCCCTAAAAATATATTTCAATACAACAGGAGCTGAACTGGGCAGACCTTTATACTGAAATATTGCGTGCAATCCCTTTGGCGATGTGATCGAATCAAATCCCTCTGGTAGGCTACCTGTTTCCATAACTTCAACAGCGGCCCATTTCTCAAATCTGGTTTCAGGTCTGAATTTATCGAAATATGAGTCTGGAAATATTTCAATAGAATAAAGTTCAATGCCAACTCTGTTCTGGATTTCATTCAATCGGGGCATAAATCCTTTCCAGAGTAAACTAGTACTATTCTCTACGATTGACATCTCCTGTTTGAGGCCAATGAATTTTTTCTCAGGGACAGTTTCAATTCTAGGCTTAAGGTGTTTCTGCATTTTCAATAATTATGATATTATACTCGCATATTTAAAACTCCAATCATTTAAAGTAAATATTAATAAAACGATCAATTCAGGAATTAGCCATAATTCCGCCGTCAATCGTAAATGCACTTCCGGTAATCCAGGAAGAATCATCACTCGCTAAAAAAAGCGCCAGCTTTGCGATATCAGTAGGCTGCCCCAAATTTTTCATCAATGTTGCTTTTTCTGCCTCTGAAACGGCATTTTGTGGATCGGGAAAAGCAATTGCCGAATCGTGAAGCAGAGTTGTATCTACGGGGCCGGGACAAATACTATTAATCCGGATTTTGGGTCCATAATCCACGGCCATTTGTTTTGTCAATGCAAGAAGTGCTGCTTTGGAAGCACAATACGCCGGATGATTCGGAAATGATTTATAAGCGGCAATGGATGCGTTGATAACGCCCACTCCTTCCCCGGTTTTCAGCATTTCAGGAATTGCATATTTCATCAGAAAATAGACTGAATCGAGATTTGTTTGGAAGGTTCGGTGCCACGTTTCTGTTTCCAGTTCAGTAACTTTTCCAAGCCCTAAAATTCCGGCATTTGTGACGACGCCGTCCAATTTACCAAACGTCTTGATCGCCAAATTTACAAGCTCATGATTTGTTGATTCTTCTCCAATATCACCTGAATGAAATTCTGCTTTCCCCTTTTTTGATTTGATTTCGGAAATAAGGTCTTTTCCCTTATCCCGGTCGCGCCCACTTATTATTATCGATGCTCCCTCCACTATAAATTTGTGAGCAATGCCCCTGCCGATCCCACTGGTAGCTCCGGTGATAATGAAAACTTTCTCTTTCAGCTTCAAAACAACTCAGCAAGTATTTCTTCCAGCTCCTCGCCGTGAATATCTTTCGCCACGATGATTCCGTTTTCATCCACAAGAAAATTTTTAGGAAGAGCTGTGATGGCATAATCTGCCGCAACATCACTCTCATAGCCGTCAACTGTGGAAACATTAGTCCAGGTTCTGTTGTCCTGTTCCAGTGCCTGGAGCCAGCTATCTCTTTCAAATTCAATACCAAATCCAAAAATTTCAAATCCTGCATCACTGTATTGGTTGTACATTCTGCCCAGATGTTCACTTTCTGACCGGCAAGGTCCGCACCAGCTGCCAAAAAAGTCAATGAGTGTATAAGTACCCAGATTGTTATATAACGACTTCTCCTCACCGGAGGGATTCGGAGCTGTAAACTCAGATACTTTGCCGCCAATAGAAATCTGTTTCAAAATTCTGACTTTCTCTGAAACCAGTTCTGCCACTTCAAGGCCTTCATGTTTTTCGGAGAAATCAGTTGCCAGTTCTTCATAATAATCTATGTGTTTATCGCCATTCCAGCGAACCATGGTCGGGTAAATGGCAATCGATGTCCCCAATTCTTGTACTGCATGTATCAACGTATCGCGGTAAGTTGCTTCTGCTTTTAACACCCGTGCTCCAAGTTCTTCAATTTGTTGGGCATCATCCGGGTTATTTTGGTCCCGCAGATCGTTTAACTGCCCTCTAATTGGATAAACAACTTCTCTGAGAATCCCCATTCGGTATTCTTCATACTCCTCAAAAAGATCTGTGTCCGGAGAGCCGGTGATTTCATACCCGCCATCAGAAGAAAAATTGATGGTAATGTTTTGCCCGGAATCAGCGATGATCGGTACTTCCAGAGAATCGTTGATACTCAATTGGTAAAAATGTGGTTCAAGGCTATAAGATGCTGAAAAAGTACTATCTGCATCAATAGAAAGCGTATCCACAACGGCAAAATCTGACGCGTTCAGACCTGAGGCTCGGAGAAGATGGATATTCTCCTGATCGTTATTATGCAACTTCCCTTCCAACGAAAATACAATCTCTTCGGTTTCGGTTGTACATGAGATAATCATAAATACGAATAAAGACAGTAGAGTTAGATAAGATTTGGAGATCACAATTTATAGATTTGTTTTAATAGTTTTTAAGCACTGTTAGGCAACGTTTGAAACAGTGAACTGCTTTATTTCTTTCAACTCGTTTTCTTTACTTTCCATTCCTTCTTCGATATTGAAATCGTCTTAAAGTCCAAGCCAAAATTTCGCAGTTCGACTTAAAAATCCTCCCGATATCTCAGGAGGATTTGTTTATGTAATGAATATTTAAGCATTCAAAGCATCTTTGCTGAATTCAAGACAACGTTTGACCTCGTTTACTGCATTTGAACCTTCTGGTACCTGATATTCGAGTTCAATAGTAAATGGAAATGTATAACCTTCACTGCTCATAAGATTGAGAACTTCACTGATCGGTGTATTGCCTTCACCCCACATTAAGTTTTCGGCGCCGTTTGCAGGAGTTGTTCTGTCTTTCACATGAATACTTGTGATGCGGTCGTGTTTCTCACGAATGAAGTCAAGCACGTTTGGATTCCCGGCAGCAACCCAGTGACCGATATCTAAATTCAAGGAGTTGTATTCGGATTGCTCCAACGCTGTATCCCAAAGAGTGGGAGTGGCTTGTGTATGATTATGATAACCCATGTAGATCCCGTTGTTTTCAGCGAGATTACCTAGTCTCTGCGTGAGTGAAGGCTCTTCGGGAAGTTCCCTCGTACAAGAATTTGCACCTAAAGCTTTTGCGGCTCTTAAGGCGTAATTGATTTCTGCATCACTATTTTCGGCATTGAAAGCACTGGGTTTAAAAGCGTAGATGCTCACACCGGCATCATTATACATTTTTCGGAGTTCAACGAATTTATCCATCGACACGTTTGATCTCCATTCTGCAACGCGTTGGTTAAAATCTGCCATTTGAGCCTGCATCCCCTCCATACTTCGTTGTTCTTCATCCGTCAGTTCTCCCTCTCTGGATTTTCTCATCAGCATGAAGAAAGCTCCCCGATCTACAGGATTATCAGGTCGGCCTGCATAGGTTTCGGCAGGATCCCCCATCAGTTCAACGGCACCAATTCCACTGTCTACTACGGCTTTTAAAATGGCCTCAGCACTTTGATCGGCCATACTTCGGTATGAGTATGTAATCACACCAATCTGTACTCCCTTAATTTTGGAATCCGGCATAGCCAAACGTCTCATTAGGGAAGGTGCACCAAAGGCTGATCCTGTGCCCATAAATATACCGGTTGCCAATGAAAATGATGTTCCTATAAACTGACGACGAGATACCCCGTTTTTATCTTTTTTATTCTTTTTCATAATCTCCAATTTAATATTGTTGAATCTCCTGACTATTTGATTGAACATTTTGAGGCAGACTCAATTAACATTGTTACACAATGTATAAATAACGGATTTTTTTGATAAGATTATGAAATAAGATGTAAACGGTATGAGAGTTTATAGATTTCGGAGTGGGATTGGGATGTGGCTGACTGAACAGGAGTGATATGGTGATAGCATCTTCACGTTTCGGAGTTCAATTTTCAACTTCAAATAAAGGTGAAATACCGCAGGAGTTTGTTTACTGAATAGAGAGAGAAAAAGAAACCCCCTGCATTTAACATACAGGGGGTTCGTTTAATGAATTACAGTTTGTACGGATTCCTGTACTCATAATGAGTTAATCGATGGTTTGTTGCTTCCTGATCATCGACAAATTTCCTTGTAGCAGGATTCCACATCACAGGTCGCTGAAGCTCGGTAGCAATGTTACCAAGGCAACAAGTGATAGATGTGCTGGCTCCAACTTCTACAGATGCAATTGGAGTTTCGCGTGACCTTACACAATCGACGAAGTTCTGCATATGAGGAGAACTGATTTCAAAGCTTCCTTCGCCGGCATCTCTGGCTGCTTGCATTGCTGCAAACATCGCTCTGCGCTCTTCCTGTGTCATTTGTCTTGGACGGTTTCCTGCAAGTTCTTCAGGTACCAGATCCTCATTGGAACTTCCAAGATATCCTCGTCCTACCTCGATCCAACCGTTTGTACCAAAGAACTTAACACCTTGGGCATTAGGCATATCCTCAAGATATGGTTGTTCAGTCATTACGATGCCATTCAAATATTTGAATGCCAGGTACTCTTGGTCGTTATATCCTTTGGGTATAATTTCAGAAGGGCCTGATCCATCCATTCCAATGGCAGCCTGTGCAATGTCAAACATATGTGCACCCCAGTCGGCGGTATATCCATTACCTACTTCACGATACCAGCGCCAAGCACCCCATAATTCTTCATCCGCAGGGGGATCTATGGAGATTGGAGGACATAAATCAGAATTATAATGAAAGTTATCGTCATGGAGCGGGCCAATCCATTTATTCCAATTCAAATTTGCCGGAACCGGCTCTTTAGGAAGATCAAAAGGCGCCGGTGGTTCGCCTACTTTAGCATAAATTTTTTCAATATATCCGATGGCTCCTGTTTGTACCAGTTCAATAGCTTTTTGAAATTCACCGCTTGATCTTTGCTGGCTGCCTACCTGAACAACCCGGTTGGTATCCCTTGCAACCCTCTCAATTTCCATCGCTTCCTTGATAGTGAATGACAAAGGCTTCTGCACATACAC
>JAGXIS010000053.1 GCA_024635465.1 Bacteroidota bacterium
CAGGAATACAAACAACAGAGCTAAGATTGGGTAAAAGAGATAAGGAATGGAGTGGAGAAAAATGGTAAAGGCACTATCCGCTCCGGCCTGCAGTTGAGCAGCAATTACCGGGTCGGTGGATGTGGCCGCCAATGCACCAAGTGTATTTTTAATTTGAGTGATCTCAAATCCAATCCAAGTGGTTATCACTGCACACACAGCAAGTGGAGCAGCTGTAGAATCTATAATATAGGCCAGTTTTTCTCTTGAAATTAGGAGCTTATCAGTCATGGGACGAAGTGCATTCCCACGGATAAGGGTATTGGCATAATCGTCAAAAAAGATAAAGAGTGCTGAAAGCCAGGAAAAGAGTTGACCCCGCTGACGCGTTGTCGAATATTTACTCAATGAATTTACAATCCCTTGATTCCCGCCACTTCGGGACATCACTCCGACCATTCCTCCAAGAAATAGACTAAAAACAATAATGGCAACATGATCCTCTACAATAAGAGCCTCCAACATAAAGTCGAGGGATTGGGCGGTTCCGGCAAATGGGTTGAAACTGACCAGGAAGAGGGACCCAGCCCAGATACCGGCAAAAAGTGATAAAATCACTTCCCGTGTCCAAAGTGCCAAACCGATTGCAATCAGAGGCGGGAATAAGCTAATCCATGTTCCGTAAAAGGCTGAAGTTTCACCATTACTTTCAGAAACGGTGAAAAGATCATACCAACCTGCAACCAAAAAAAGGAGCGTCAGAATGGATGCAGTTGCTAAATATTTTTTCATCAGGAGCAAAGGGTTATTTCTTAATTCCTCAACTTTGGTTGAAGAAGCAAGCAAAATCAATGACATGAAAATACAATCATTACAATTAATTCCAATTGGTTTTTTTAAAGTTCGAAGAAGAGAGTCAATAACCGGTAAAAATTAGAAATTTTAATCAGAGAATCGAATATCTTATTTTAATTTGAGTTCTTGACTGCGTACAAAGGAAAAGATTGTAGGTACTGCGCTCCCCGATGGGTCAGCTCAGGCTGAACCGGCGTTAGTTTAATTCTATATCGAACTCACGTTATTTTAAATAAACTTGTATTCAAACGAAGATCATAAAGTCCATTGACAAACGATAACAGAGAAAATCGAAAGCATACTCAGCGAAGAAAAGAGTTGGTAGAAGGAATTCGACAAAAAGGGATTCGCGACTCGGCTGTTTTAATGGCGATTGAAGCCACGCCCCGTCATCTGTTTGTTGATACTGCCCTTGAAAAAAGAGCCTACGAGGATACAGCACTTCCTATTGGTAGTGGCCAAACGATATCGCAACCGTATACAGTTGCTGCTCAAACCGAATTGTTAGAAGTAAAAAAAAGGGCTAAAATCCTTGAAATCGGAACTGGATCCGGTTATCAGGCGGCTATACTCTGTTATCTGGGTGCAGATGTTTATAGTGTTGAACGGCACGATAAACTCTATCAAGCTGCAAAACAGATATTGAATGAACTGGGTTATAGGCCAACCTTAAAGCTGGGGGATGGTACTCTGGGGTGGGGTGCATATGCACCTTATGATGGGATTGTAGTGACCGCCGGAGCACCTGTAGTTCCTGAAGATCTGATTCAACAATTGAATATTGGTGGACGCCTTGTTGTTCCGGTTGGAAGTCAAAAAAGTCAGACGATGATCCGTATTACACGTGTTTCTGAGGATGGTTACGAAGAAGAACGACTGCAGAATTTTAAATTTGTACCGCTTATTGGTGAGAAGGGTTGGGATTGAAAGGATAAAAAAGAAAAGCTGCTTGATTCATCATCAAGCAGCTTTTTTTAATTCCGGAATTCTATGCGCTTATTTCTATTCAGGATTTAGAATTTTGTCAATTCTCTGCTCTAAATCTGCAAGATGAATTCGGGTTGCACGATCACTTGAATTACTTCGACTGATCTCTGTTAGAAGAGTCTCAAGCTGTTCGCGAACCATCGGACGAATGTCGGACTGACTCACATTCACCTGTGTCATGCCTAGCCACTGTCTGAACTGTGCAGACATATTGGGAAGCTCTTCAGTCATGAGATACTCCATTCTTTCAAGATAGGCTCTTTGCAGATTTCTCTGATAAACAGAAGTGCTGCTTAGATTGCTGAAAATGGTTCCCCTCAGATCATCCAGAAACTCAAATGGTGAGTAATTGTCTTCAGCTCTATTTTGATACTCAATCAAACGAGCTATTCGTGATGGATCCAGAAGGCTGTTTAATACTGTAACCTGACGCTGTCTGTAGTCATCAACAAATTCGGCCTGATTGATTCGGCTGATAATTTCACTGTTATTTGCCCAGGTTGGATCGCTGAATGCATATTCTGCAAGAAAGTCCATCGCTTCTTGTTGGCGATAGGCTTCGACAGGTTCGTAAACTGCTCCTTCCTGATCATATGTTTTATCCGTTTCATAGACACCGCCAACATAGGGTGTAACATGTCCCATATAACGGCTCCACTGAGCCAGGACCTGTCCATACAGTTCTGAGAGTTCTGCGAACTCCTCACCATCCTTCTCAATCCAGCCGATCAGATTTTCGGTGATGACTTCAAGGTTTTGGATTCCGTAAGTGCTGGCTTTCATCGCATCATCACCGAGATCCTCACGATTTGATCGCGGATCGATTGGGTTGCCTGTCTGGCTTCCATAGAAATACCTGGGATCATCAGCTCGTTCGGTTGTCCACTCATGAAGAATTTCTTGTTGCTCTTCAATCGGCATGTCACCGAACCATGTGTACCCCCATTTTGTTACCCACTTATCATACTCACCAACTCTTGGGTAAAAATTAGTAACGCCGTCGCCGGGTTGTGCAACGTAATTGAATCTGGCATAATCCATGATGGATGGAGCTGTTCCGTGGTTATCAGTGTATGTTGGTGACCGTAGCGAATCTACAGGAACTGCATAACTGGAACCGAAATTGTGAGGGAAACCCAATGTGTGGCCAACTTCATGAGCCGACACAAATCGAATTAACTCACCCATCACTTCATCATCAAACTGAGTTACTTGTGCGTCCGGGTTAGATGGAGATGTCTGAATAAAATACCAGTTTCTCAGTAATCTCATCACATTGTGATACCATCCAATGGCAGATGTTATGATTTGGCCGGATCTTGGATCGTTCACATGTGGGCCAAATGCATTTTGAACCGGAGAGGCAAGATATCGGATACTTGGGTATCGAACATCTTCCAGACTGAAATCGGGATCTTCTTCCGGTGATGGAGCCATTTTACCATAGATGGCGTTTTTAAAACCGGCCGCTTCAAAAGCTACTTGCCAGTCATTCACACCTTGAATCAAGTATTCTCTCCACACTTCCGGTGTACCCCGGTCGATATGAAATATAATTGGATTCACAGGTTCAACCAGTTCACCACGTAAATACGCTTCGGGATCTTTGGGTATCAATTCCCAGCGAGTAACATGCTGGACAGGTTTTGCCTGATGTTCTTCAGTTCCGTAATCAATCTGATTGACTGTTATAAAACCAACACGTGCATCCGGTTTTCGAGACTGCATCGGGGTTTTAGGCATTAAGACCATACTGTGGTTCAGCTCTAAAGAGATCGTATTTGCATCTGAATTGGATGGAGGGTTTTGTGCTTCATAGGTAATCAAATGTCGCGCCTCGATATTTTCAGGGTAACTGCGAATGTGTTCGATAAACGTTCTGTCTCCATCAACCCGCCGTACCTGATACTGTGTCCGATATCCCTGTGGTAGCCCCAAAGCAGGAACATCCGTCGTAAATAGTGATGTGATATCAATGACAGATCCTGTAGAATCTTCACTGAGTGCCTTTACATCAAACGAAGCAAGTATGGGTTCAAAGTTTGAATTCCGAACCGCTTCAAAAACGGGCAGGGTGTCACTCGCGGTATTTGAAAAAGAGACTCGTCTCATTAATATTTTTTTATCTTTCTTTTCCCAGCGCACAACCTGAGTGTTATTTTTCATACCGCCGTACGACAGTCCGTCAGCAGTTCGGGCAAAGCGTGAAACCATCAGGAGTTCACGGCCCAAAAGTGAGTCGGGTATTTCATAGAAATAGTTTGAATCATCTTTATAGACATTAAATAACCCCTCGTCTTTAACGAAATCAGATTCGATTACCTCAGAGAAAGGTTTGATCTCACTATCGCCGGATGGAGCACCAGGGCGGGGTGTTGATGAATCAGATTGGTCTGAAACTGCCTCACTGCTGCCACACCCTGATATAAGTGACACAGCCAATATGGCAATAGCTAAAAGTTTGTAAATATTTGTCATAATAGAGTTGTTGATTAATGATAATAATTGAGCAAATACGATTATTAAGGTGATAGGGTTACAAGAAAAGCATTTATAAATGAAAAAAATTGCAAAATTTTCAGGGCACTTTTTACTTTTCCTGAGGTATATGTAGAAGTTAGGTTTAATTTGAACCAATAACAGATACAGTAGTTGCTATTCAATTATATATTTTTATCTAATCAAATACATTTGTTACTCTAGAGGATTGTACAACATTAAAAAAAATTAATTTAATGACTACTCGAAGAAAATTTATCAAACAATCATTGCTCTCTTCTGCACTTCTAATTCCCGGGAGCTCAATATTGGCAGAGAACAAGTTACTCAGGCGCTCTAATAAAGAGGGGAATAAACCACTCTTCGTCTCAACATGGGAGCACGGATTGATTGCGAATGAAAAGGCTTGGGAGGTACTTTCAGAAACAAGTTCTATCCTGGATGCGGTTGAAGAGGGGGTGAAGGTGACGGAAGCGGATTTGAGTAGCCGAACTGTTGGGATCTACGGTTACCCTGATCGTGAAGGAATTGTGACTTTGGATGCATCGATTATGAGTGGCGACGGAAATTGTGGATCCGTCTGTTTTGTGAGGCAGATAAAGCATCCGATAACTCTTGCGCGAAAAGTGATGGAGAAGACTCCCCATGTGATGCTTGCCGGTGAAGGAGCCAGACAGTTTGCAATTTCAGAAGGCATGCCTCTGGAAGAGGAAACACTGCATCCTGAATCAGAAAAAGAGTATTTGAAATGGCTGGAAGAGCAGGAATACAGACCCATTATCAATATTGAGAATCACGATACAATTGGGATGGTTGGGCTGGATGCAAATGGAAATTTGGCCGGATCTTGTACAACGAGTGGATTAGCGTATAAAATGCATGGACGAGTTGGCGATAGTCCGATCATAGGTGCCGGACTCTATGTTGATAATGAAGTTGGAGCAGCGACGGCAACGGGAATGGGAGAGACTATCATTAAAGTATGCGGTAGCTTTTTAGTAGTGGAACTGATGCGCCAGGGACGATCACCTCAAGAGGCGTGTGAAGAAACAGTTCGCAGGCTGATCCGGAAAAATCAAGAAAATATTGCGGATATACAGGCCGGTTTTGTTGCAATTAATAAGGATGGTGAGCATGGTGCTTATGCCGTGCATCCCGGATTTAATTTTTCGGTCAAACATGAAAAGGTAAATAAATTAATTGACGCTAAGAGTGAGTTTCAGTTTCTTTAACTTCAGCTATCAGTATCAAGCTGTCTGCTTTTCGTTTATGTTAGATCAAACCAAAGGCCAAAAGAAAGTTAGTCACACCCACAAATTTTAGAGCACAAGATGAAGCCCAATATTTTGTTGGAGTGCCCGGTATTTTCAGTTGAAGCAGCATTATTAGCTGCTGAATATGGTACTGATCGTCTTGAACTTTGCAGCAACATTACAGAAGGGGGAGAAACACCGGGACCGGGACTTTTTACCTATCTGAAAAAAGCACTCACGATTCCTATCTTTGTGATGATCCGACCCAGAGGAGGAGATTTTGTCTATTCTGAGGATGAAATCGAAGTAATGCATGAAGAGATTCGAATCTTTACGTCGTTGGGAGCCGATGGTTTTGTTTTTGGAGTCTTGAAGCCAGATGGTAGTGTCAATTCTGAAGCTTGCGAACAGTTGGTCGAGAGCGCAGGGTCCACACCTTGTACATTTCACCGCGCAATAGATGCTTCCAATGATTTACATCGTTCTCTTGAGGATATTATTGAATGTGGTTTTAAAAGGATACTCACATCAGGCGGAAAAAATAGTGTCAGTGAGGGATTTGAAATGATTACTAAACTTTTGAATCAGGCAAAAGATCGAATCAGTGTAATTCCGGGTGGAGGTATGAAACCGGAGCTTGTTGAGCCTCTCAGGAAAACCGGCTTTTTGAAAGAAATCCACGCCGGCTGCAAAACGGTACGGCGAAGCGAAAACCGATATCACGAGCATGGTGTTCGATTCACCTCAAAACCTCTTGACGCGAACAGTTTACTCACAGTGGATAAGGGTTTGATGGATGCGTTTAGGAAAGTGATGGGATAGCTTATTCGTTATAGTTTGGAAATTTGAAAAGCTATCAGCCGTCAGCTGTCAGCTTTTAATATTATAAATAAAGCAGTATGCTGATAACTGATAACTGATAGCTCAGCTCTTCACCTTC
>JAGXIS010000054.1 GCA_024635465.1 Bacteroidota bacterium
AGGGCTTTATACTTCTGGATGAAGATGGGAACATTGCGCAACGGTTTATGAATGGCATTTACGATCAAGAAAGTAGCATTGATCCCACACAACTGCTCCGTGTAATTTATAATGGTGATACAAAACTGTTAGCCCAACATAAAACTTCATTCTCGAAGAATGCCGGGCGCGATCCTTTCAATAATGTACCTTACAGTGAGTTCAAGGACAATGTGGATTATTTCATTGTTAGTGAAAATGGAGATGTCAAAGAAACCCGTATTCGCCGAAGGAATCTAATCAGGGACCTAAGTAGCTATGAACGTGAATTGAATGAATATGTTAGATCGTCACGTTTGAAAGTTAATACAGAGGAAGAAGCCATGGCCCTGTTGAATTATTATGATCAGCTAGATAATAATGAGTAGACTTCTCAGACTCATTAAGTGATTATCCAAGAGAGTTTAAAAACAACATCATCATGTTTGTTGTAGGTATTGGGTTTTAAGCTTGAAGGCACTACCCCCTCAGGTTATGTGAAATCGGTTTCTTAAGAGAAGTGGTCAATCTTAAGTGGGATTGACGAAAAATGCTCTGAAAAGGGCTTTAGTTTTACCTGATATATAATCCCTAAGCCACATTCAACATGGTCAAAAATATTTTAAAATCTGTTTTATTACTGTTTTTATTAACCGCTGCAACAAAAACAACTTCTACTACCTACAAGCTGGATACGGCACATACTTTTATCCAATTCAGTTGTGAAAGATTTATGGTGGGTGAGGTAACAGGAAAGTTCAAGGATTTTGACGGTAGCATAACCTACGATCCGGGGAATCCTGAATCCATGAATATTGATGTTACTATACAGACCCGAAGTCTGGATACCGATCATGAAACGCGCGACTCCCATTTGCGTGGAGAAACCTGGCTCCATGTCGAAAAGTATCCACTGATTAAGTTTAAATCAAAAAAGATCGAAAAGGAAGGAGATCAACTAAAGGTTACTGGAGACTTAACCATCCACGGGGTCACTAATGAAGTGGAGTTTCCTTTTACTTTAAAAGGTCCATTTGAAGATCCTACAGGAAATCTGACAGTAGGACTGGCGGGAGAACTGACTATAAACAGGCAGGATTACGGAATTAACTTCAGTAGAATTATGGATAACGGCGAGTTCTTTATTGGTAATAATGTGAAAATTGATATTCAAGCCCTGACTATAGCACAATGACTAAGTATATTACTAAGGTTTAGGTGTTGTTAAATGCCCCATTTTGAGTTTAGTTGCTAAATTTAGTGACTTAGCTACGTTGTTTGTTTACCTAATCATTATGAATCTTTTATATTAAGTGTTGGTTTCCATATTTCGATTTTTGAAAAATGATCTACCTAGTAATTTTTGTATATGGACAAATCTGACCAGTCGGTAGAAAGAGTAAAAAAAGATATCAGTAGGTACATTGAACTGCCGGAAGAGGAGTGGTTGTTGTTTAAATCCCATCTGAATTTTTTAGCCCTTCAAAAGGGAGAATTCCTTCATAAAGCTGGAAATAAAACGAACAGAATTTACTTCACTTTAAAAGGATGTATCAGAACCTATAATCTTAAAGATGGAAAAGAGAAAAATTATAATTTCCATTTTGAGGACGATTGGTATGCCCCTTACTATAGCATATTAACCGATAAAGCTTGCAGTTTAAATGCTCAAGCAATTGAAGATACCGAGTTGTTTTATCTGACAATTCAAGATTTGAATCAAATGTATGAATTGGGGAAAAATTGGCAAAAACTTGGGCGACTTTTAGCCGAAAAGGTTTTTATTGAAAAAGAAAAAAAAGAAGAGCAACTTCGGTTTAACAATCCCGAAGAACATTACAAGCTGCTGTTGATGGAAAAACCGCGCTTTGTAAACCGTGTTCAACAGTACCACCTGGCATCCTATCTCGATATTTCCCCCGAAACGTTAAGCCGTATCAGAAATCGGCTCAGGAATCAATAAGAACTCTTTAAATTTCCACCATTCAGCACTATTTATTGATCCAAATCAATTTAATTAAGCTTTACATTCTTTAGTTTTGTCTGTTTATCAAATTTAACAATATGACAGAATGAGAAAATTAAAAATAGCTGGAACGGTATTATTAGTTATCAGCGTAGTACTTCTTTTAACCTGGAAGTCTATTTTTGTAACCCGGGTTTTGGTTTGGAATCATGTATCTATTGAAGATTATAAGATATTTCCCGAACGACAGATCGAAGCCCCCGAATCAACTTATTTTTTTCCAAAAGATACGTCCAAATTAGATCTTGAAAACCTCAATGAAGATTTTCAGGATAAATTCGGTTTCCAGAATATAACCGATCTCAATCACCTCTTGGATGCTACGGAGTCAACCGCTTTTCTAATTCTGAAAAACGATACGCTGATTTATGAAAAGTATTTCAATAGGTATGATCGCAACTCTATTAATACATCATTCTCTACATCAAAATCTATTACCTCTGCGTTAATCGGAATAGCTATTTCGGAAGGATATATTGATAGCATTGATGATCCGATAAGTAAATATATTGAGGAGGTAAAGGGGAAAGGAGATCGAATTACGATTCGAAATCTGATTACCATGGCCTCGGGAATAGAATATAACACGGAAAGTGAAGTCTTCGGAGATGAAGCGCGAGCCTATTATGAACCCAATCTCAAAAAATATGCCATGGATTTCGAGGTCGGAGAAGATCCGGGAAACACTTTTGAGTATAACAATATCAATCCGCTACTTCTGGGAATTATTCTTGAAAGAGCTACAGGAAGGAGCGTTTCAAAATATCTCGAAGAAAAAATATGGAAACCAATCGGGGCGGAGTATCCAGCAAGCTGGTCTTTGGATCATCAGGGCTTTGAAAAAATGGAGAGTGGGATAAATGCAAGAGCTATAGATTTTCTGAAAATTGGCCGGCTGTATTTGCAAAATGGCATGTGGAATGATAATGAGATTGTATCAACCGAATACATTAGGGAATCAACTTCTCTTTCGGAAGACCCCGTTCTGAATAATATTCGGGGAGGTGATTTTAGTTATAAATATTATTGGTGGCTTTACCCTCGGCCTGAAGGAAGAAATGACTACTGGGCAGATGGAAATTTAGGACAGTTTATCTATGTATCCCCAGAAACTGACATCGTTATAGTACGACACGGTAAAGCATATAACTATGGCGGTTGGCCTGATTTCTTCTATAAGCTTACCAATGAATTAACGAATTAATTTGCCATGAGAAAACAATACTATTTTCGTCCTTCTAAAAATGGATTCTATGCATGGGATGTAGATCGACTTATTAAATTGACCAAAAACTCAGAGGTTAAACAGATCAGCTTAGACTCAATTAAAGAAATTGATGGAAATCATTGGTTTAATAATAATGAAGAGCCCACTTGCCAATTAATTTTTGAACATGCCAAGTTAATCCAAGAAGCTGATCTAAATTATCCTATCATACTTGCCGAAGATGGCCGGGTAATGGATGGTATGCACAGAGTTGGCAAAGCACTTATTCATGGGCAGAATACTATAGATGCCGTCCAGTTCGAGCAAGACCCAGAACCCGGCCATACAGACGTGTATCCTGACGAACTCCAATACTAACAAGTCATCTACCCGGGATTATGAGCAGTACTATCAGCAAAAAAAGCATCATAAGGAGCCGGGCTAAATCCATCTAATAAAAACTTCCAAGACCCGTCTTGTTGAAGCCCCATAGTAACTACAAATTTACCTACGTTTCCGCCTTCCTGAAATTCTTGCTCATCTACTGATTTTGATTGAATTAGGTAGTAACCTATATCATAAGCGAGACTGTCGCCAATCTCCCTTTTTATTATTCTGAATGAGATATTTAGATCGTTACCATTGTTTTCTGCCCATTCAAAATAGTTTGCAAAACCTTGCCTGATTTGACTACGACTTGTCATCGTAGCTTGAGTAGGATCACCCGGTAAATAATGAGCATCTTCTGTATAAAGATTCGTCACTAAGTCAACGTCCAGTGTTTGATAAGATTCAGAAAAGTCTTGATACAAACGGTCTATTGATTTTGATGCCTCTTCCTTATTCGTTTCATTAACTTCTGAATTACATGATGTAAATAAGAATAGGGTTGTTAGACAAATGATGAATAAACGGTTCATGATGTGGATCATAAGTTTAGGATTTTACTGCAGGTAAAATAAATCTATCAAAAATTGTTTGTGTGATATTCGGACGTTCCAGGTTCCAAGCCGTAATAACACAAATTAGATTCTGTTCAGGCCAGATAATAAGATTTTGCCCACCGGCTCCGCGAGCCATGAATATCTTTTCAGTGTCTTTGGATGAATTGTGATCTTTAAATCGAGGATTAATCCACCAAAAATATCCATAATCATATGTATAGAATGGATTTTCTTCTGCATTTTCTATGTGCGGATGTGTTGCTTCTTCTACATACCATTCAGGAATAATTTGTTTAGATTTCCAGCGACCTTTGTTAAGGTATAAATACCCTATTTTGGCAAGATCAACAGGACGCAAATAAATTAAGGCGTGTCCGTTATTTTCCGGTCCGCCATTTCCCTGCCAAAAATTATAATTAGTTATTGATAAAGGCTCAAAAAGATAATTTTGAGCAAACTCTATGATGGATTGTCCGGATGCTTGTTGGATCAGTCCTGTTACAAGAGTAGGATTACCATTCTGATATTGAAAAGAAGTACCGGGAGAATCAGTAACCGGTAAGTCCAGTATTTTTTTATACCAATCCCCTCTATATCCCAGGATTTCATTCCATGTATTATTCGGATTGTTCCATCCGTCTTCCCATTCAAACTCAGATTGCATAGTCATTAAATGGCGCAATGAAATAGCTGTTTTATTTGAAGTCAGATTCACTACATTAAAACTGTCTTCAAAAAAAGGCAGAATTGGAACATCTACTACATCTATATATTCGTTTTGAATGGCAATACCGGCATAGGTTGCAATAATACTTTTAGTAATGGATTGAAGAGATTGTAATGAATCTCTATGCCATCCATTAAAATAATTTTCATAAGCAAGAAAACCATCCTTGATAACAACAACCGAATGGATTTCACCGAAAACCCCGGTCGATATTTCATTCTCCATTGATTCAAATTGTCTTATGTCAAAATCAAATTCGCTGGCAGATTTTTGGTCCCAGTTATTTCCAGGGAATACTTGACCGAACAAGGATGAAACGCTGGCCAAATGAAGAAATACAATGATTAATAAAGAAATTAAACCCTTCATTTTCATTTTTTGCTAAACTCAGGATCTAACCAATGAATGACATTTAATAAAAAATGAGCATTTTGAGGTGCATTCGGATCAGTAAAACCTACTTTCAGATTTTGACTTTCAACAATTTGAGCAGTAAACATGGCTGCTTCTCCAAAAACTGCTAATTTACCATTGTCAAAATTCATGATAGCTCCCTGGCTCCACCCTTCTACAGAATATTGTGGTGTATCTGCACTAAATTGCCAGGCAGTCTCCGGCATCAATGTATAGTGGTCGTTACCAAACTCAATAACAGAAACGGCCCCTTCAGGTATTTCAAAAGCCTGACCGGTATAGGTAGCCACTGAATCAATATCATTGGTAATTGGTAAATCTTTTAATGTATTCTCCATTTTTGAAAATACAGCGGGGGGCCATGTTTGTTGCTGTTTCATTGCAAAACCATTATTGAAAGTAAATCCAAAGGCTTTTGCTAATTCTGCATTTGCTCCAGGATACGGCATATGATCTGCAATCAGGAAGAGACTACCGCCATTGGATACCCAATCCTGCAAATGTTGAATTTCTTGTGCAGAAAAGGCTGAAGGTGTAGGGAGTGTCCAGTTGCCGAGATTGGATTCGTGCAAGGCATTGGCAATAACCAGTATGGAACAATCTGCAGATATTCCCTCTTCAAAATCATCGCTGATTGACAATAATCTATACCCGTCTTTTTTCAAATAAGCGCCAAATGGAGCAAATCCACGATCAAGAGTATGTAAATTGTTATGAGCTGTATCTATACAAATTTTAGGCCCCGCTTCTTCCTGATAGGCTGGATTTTCAATCTCAGGAATGTCGGTAATATCAGGTACTTGTTGACCAAAAAGAGAGATCGAGTTTATTAAAAGTGAAAGTACAGTAAGGCAGAGTGCTTTTCTAACCATGGTATAGGTTAAGTTGGAAGATAAGAATCAGTCGTATTTTAAAAATAACGAATGTTCGCTGTCATAAAATTGTATAAATATGATCATTAATAGAATTGAAGCGAAACTGTTTTCAGATATTTAGGCTGATAATTAAAAACCTTACTAACTATGAAAATAATTATAGATTTAAGGATTGCTCTGTTGACAAACCTGCATCATCTGTTACTATACAAGTAACTACCGGACTCGTTCCTTCATTTTTTTCAGCTATTATAGAATACCGATTGGGTCCTGATGAAGCACTTCCATTAGCAATAGTCAAAGTATAATCAAGATTCTCACTGGAAGTGTCTTCATCACTTGCGACACATATCACCAATGTTTTGTCACCTGTCTCTACCACTTCTTCAGCAGCAAATAAAGTTATGATCTCTGGTGCTATGGGTTCCGGTTCGCTATCAGTAGAACAAGAAGTGACGAAGATAAAAATGAGCAGTAAAAAGAAAATATTTTTCGTAGTCATAATTTTGATTTAGTTAGATCCATATATGTGAAATGAATGCATTCACATTTTCAGAATGGTTAATGAAATTTATTTTAAACCGCTCAAAATCTTTCTTGAGATTGGACCGGTTTTTAATCTAAAATATTTATAGAGGAGTAAATCTTATTGTAGATAAAGTTTGCAGGGGCATCTTAAACATCTTTCTGAGTTTATTAAAAATTGAACCTTAGAAAGGATAACACATTTAGTTTACTTGAAGTAAATTTTAAGCCCAAGCAGGTATATTTTGTGATAGAATGTGTTTTCTCCGTGATAAACATAGATCCTGATCAGTATTCAGAATCGTATTAGTCATTTTTCAGATTATTAACCGGGTTAGACAATGCAATTTTTATGGATTGGTAACTGATAGTTATTAGAGAAAGAGTGAGTACTACCAATCCAGCAATAATGAGGCTTTGATAGCTATTTGAAATTCTGTAAGCATAATTTTGAAGCCACAATTCTGCAAGAAAATAAGTTAGAGGAGCAGCTATTATAAATGATATGAAAACAGTCATTAACATTTCCTTATTAAACAGGATTAAGATACTTGAGAAATCTGCCCCAAGAATTTTTCGGACTCCCATCTCTTTTCTCCTTTTTTCTGCATTAAAAGAAGCCAAGCTGAACAATCCCATACAAGCAATTAAGACTGCAATAAAGGTGAAAACAGCAAATACTGAACGCTGTCGCGTATCATTTTCATAAAGTTGTTCAAACTGCTGATCAATAAAATGATATTCGATCGGGAAAAATGGTGAAAATTCATTCCAGACCTCTTCTATAGATGTAAGTGTTCCGTTGATATTTTCTGATTCAACCTTAACAAGGAATTCTCTTCTATCATCATTCATGGCTACTACAAGTGGTGCTATTGGTTGGTAAAGTGATTGAAAGTGAAAATCTTCTACAACACCTATGACTACCCTTGCAGTTGAATCAAGAAACTGATTTTGGAAACGCTTCCCAATGGCTAGTTCCGGAGTCCAGCCAAACATATCTGCTGCAGTTTTATTAATTATCACTGAATTTGTTGAATCTGATGCATACTCATTGCTAAAATCCCTTCCTGCGAGCATATTCAGATCCATAACTTCTGAGAAATTATGATCTGTAAAAAGTGTTTTAAGTGTATGTGTTTGGTCCCAGTTTTCTCCGGCTCGGAACAAATAATTATCATAAAAACCCCCCGGTGTTCCAGACATAGCACTGCTAATTTCAACGCCCGGTATTTGTTCTAAGGATTGTTGGAATGTTTCAAGTCTTTCACTTACTGATAAATTAATATCAATATTTAAAAGTTGATTTGACTCAAAACCCAATGATTTATTTGAAATAAAGTTTAGTTGCTGATTTACAATAAGAGTTCCGATAATGAGCAAACTGGATACTGTAAACTGAAAAACAATAAGTCCTTTTCGTACAAAAAGTTGTGAAACACCAAAGTTTATTTTCTCTTTTAGTGCCTTAACCGGTTCAAAACTGGAAAGAAAAAGTGCCGGGTATATGCCCGATAACAGACCCGTTATTAGGATAAAAAGAAAAGAGAAAAAGAGAATCTGGGGTGAAAAAAGACTTATTGATATGTTTTTTCCTGTAAGCTGCTCGAAAAGAGGTGTTGTATAATAAACAATTAGAAATGATAGTATTCCTGCTGAAAAGCTCATTAAAAGTGACTCGCCTAGAAACTGTGCCATCAAATTTGAACGATGAGCTCCCAACGTTTTTCGGATTCCAATTTCTTTAGCTCTGCTTACAGATCGTGCTGTTGCCATGTTAACAAAATTGACACATGCAACAATGATGATAAGCAGTGCAACGATACCAAACATATAAATGATGGTCTTATCTCCATGTGCAATTTGAGAATCATATTGAATATCATTTGCAAAGTACACTTCAGATAAGGGCAATAGAGCCAATTCTATGCGGCGATTATTTTGTGCTATATTATCGCCAAAGTATTTATTTATAAAAGAAGTCAATTGGCTTTCGAGTTGTTCTGGCTGAACATTCGGTGCTAAAAGTATATATGTGTGTAGGTTATTCCACCACCATCCGGAATAAAAAGCGGCATTTTTAAAAGTTTCCATACTGGCAACAAGGTCAAACTCAATATGAGATTGTGCATTGGGTGGTTTTTTAAAAACTCCGGTTATTTCGTATTCATTATCATTATTAACACGGATTGTTTTACCAATAGCATCCTCATTACCAAAGTATTTTAATGCTGTTTCTTCAGAAATTGCAACAGTATAAGGCTGACTTAATACTGTTTCCGGATTTCCTTGAATGAGTGGCCAGGAAAAGACATCAAATAAATTAGCATCAGCAATATAAAAACGATCTTCTGTAAAATTGTTGTTATCAATAGTTACAACTCCATCGGATGGCATTATTCTAATAACTTCTTCGATGGTATTGGGAAAATCAATTTTCAGCGCGTCGGCAAATGGCGCGGAGGTAATACCGATTTTTCGGAATCCGTCATTCCCTTCCATTAAACGAGTAACCTTGTATATGCGATCCTCCTTTTCATGAAATCTATCATAGTTTAATTCATTGTGAATAAACAAATAGATAAACAGACAGCAGACAATCGCTATTGCTAAACCTGAGATATTAATTCCTGCATATAATTTGTTCTGAGAGAGATTTCTTCGGGCGACTTTTAAATAATTTGAGATCATTGCGGGCATCCATTTTGATTCTTTCCACGGCGGGGTGGCGACTGTCTTAGTTGTTTTCGTTTTGTACATTTCATCAGCTATAGGATCAGGCTCCCCAAATGTTTTGGTAGCTTTATAGAAAGCTTCTTCTTCCGAAAGCCCTTCAGCTTTTAACCGCTCCATTTCATCCCGCAAATGAGATTCAAGTTCTGCAATATCTCCATCTTCGAAGGCAGGACTACGTCGGAGTTGGCGTTTCCAGATTTGTATAGATTTTTCGAGGTTAAACATATTCTTAAGATTTTTAGCTTTCAGCTGTCAGCTATCAACTCATCCTCTGACAGCTGGTAACTGAATGCTGATGGCTTATTTAAGCCCACTCCGGACTTGGTCCCCATAACTTCTTCAGTACTTCGTGTACACTCAGCCACTGTTGTTTAGCAGTCGCCAGTTCTTCACGTCCGGTATCCGTAATCGCGTAGTACTTGCGCCGTCGTCCTTCTTCCGAAACTTCCCAACGAGATTGAATGCACCCGTCTTTTTGTAGTTTGTGCAAAACAGGATAGAGCATTCCATCCGACCACTCCAGCGTACCGCCTGATAATTTCTTTACGTCCTGGATGATCTGGTATCCATAACTTTCACCTCGTTTCAATATGGTGAGGATAAGTGGTCGCGTTGAGGCTGCCATAAGTTCTTTTGATATCATCTATTCGTTCTTTTTGTTTGTACTAAATATTCCTCTAACAGTTACATAGAAAGTCTATGTAACTCGAACTATTATACATAGTACTACTATGTAAGTCAATATGAAATGGGAATTTTTTTCGACAATTTCTTTTGTTATAAAAGAAATAAAGTTCGTCACATTTATTATTTCGAATGGATGATGTTTTTTAAAATTATCTTTTCAATCCAAATACTAACTATTTGTTATGATCAATAAGACTTTATCAACTGTTCTGCTCCTATTTGTATTGACGACTTCTTCATTCGCTCAAAACGGTCAACAACTAAGTGGACATGAAATGGATTTTTGGGTAGGCGAATGGGACCTGACCTGGACGGTAAATGGTGACGAGGGAGGTGGGACCAATTCCGTTACAAAAACGCTAGGTGGTGCGGTCATACATGAACATTTTTCCGGAATATATGGACCAAATGGAGGCTATCTTGGTGAAAGCTTCACAACATTTAACCCACGTTCTCAAACTTATTATCAAACTTGGGTAGATATGAACGGAGGCTACCTAGATTTTACATTCAACAGTGAAGATGACAAATATATATTCATAAGAGAAGTAGATTTCGGGCAGGGTCCTGTTAGAACACGGATGGTTTTTTATAATATTAAACCACACAGTTTTACATGGGACTGGCAGAGATATAACTTTGAGACTGAAGAATGGGCGACAAACTGGCAAATTATTTACCAAAGGAAAAATAAAATCGAGAATTTGAGTTTAGACAAGTTTAGATGGATGACCGGGCGTTGGACAAATAATCAAAATGGCACACAAGAGGTTTGGAAATATTCAGATGACCAATCTATGCTTGAAGGATATGCTGTTAGTTTTAATGAAGAAACTTCAGATAGTACTATAACTGAGCAACTTAAAATTATAGAAAAGGATGGTACTTTTATCTTTATTGCTCATCCGGCTTCATCTTCAACACCAACAGAATTTCCAATTATCTCAGCTACAGACAAAAATTTTGTCAGCTATAACCCGGATCATGACTTCCCAAAAAGAGTCGAGTATCATCGCCTGGATGAAAACAGACTGGGAGCAATTATTAAGGATGAAAAGCAAATGCAAAGATTTTTGTTTAGATCTAATTAAGTCTTTAAAAAATTTATTTCTCAAACTTTTTTGAAATGACAGACTGATACTTCCCTTCTAATAAATCGATTAGGTAAAAACCCGATGAAAATACACCTTCTCATTGAAAGTTGATGTATTCACTTTCTATAGACGATGTTTATCTGAATCAAGTGCTTAAATCGTTTATATAGAAGATATTATGAGTTCATCACTAATTATCAGTAGTCCATCCCACTAAACGTTTGTTTATCACATTTAGTTTAGAACCTGCCTTAAATCTCATAAATATTATCTTAATTATTATCTTATCTTCTTTAATTCTTAAAGATGAATCAACAATAAATTTAAAAAGAGATATTTATGAGTTATAAGCTACAATTCTCCAGTATTTTATTGGTACTGCTATTTTTTGCTTCAACCGGATATACACAAGCCCAGACTGTTTCAGGACTTGTTACTTCAGCAGAAAACGGTGAACCATTAGCAGGAATCACTGTCATTTTGGAAGGCACCACCACCGGTGTTGCTACTGATATTGAGGGTGAATATAATATTGATTTGAATAGTGATCAATTCCAAAATGGGGTCTTAATGTTCTCCGGAGTTGGTTTTATTCAACAATCAGTTATAATTAACGGACGTTCTGAAATCAACGTTCAATTAGAAACCGATATAAATCTACTTGATGAAGTAGTTGTAATTGGTTTTGGTTCACAGATTAAAGAAAAAGTAACCGGAAACATTTCCAGCATATCAGCCTCGGAAATCGAAGGTGTTCCTATTAACAGTTTGGAACAAGCCATTCAGGGTAAAGCTGCAGGTGTTTTTATTCAAACGAATAATGGTAAATTGGGTCAGGGAATACAGGTGCGTGTTCGTGGTTCTGCTTCTGTTTCTGCTAGCAATCAGCCTTTATATGTTATTGATGGAACTTCTGTCACCACAGCTAACCTATCCAATACTTCTGCTGCAACAAATCCCCTAGCAGATATCAATCCTAATGATATTGAATCCATTGATATTTTAAAGGATGCTTCAGCCGCAGCTATATACGGCTCTCGTGGTTCTAATGGTGTTGTTCTGATTACCACTAAATCAGGTCGGGCAGGTGTAACCCAGTTTGATGCGAATTATGCAGTAAGCACAAGTGAGCCGGCAGGTAATAAAGAATGGCTAAACGGAGATCAGTACTTAGAATTATTTGACGAAGCCTTTGCAAACTCTTCTACTGATGGAACTATAAACGGTACCTTGTTTGGATTTACTAGAGATGGGCTTTATGATACGTTCATCCCGGGATGGGACCAAGGGTACAACACCGACTGGCAAGAGCTCGCGTATCAAGATAATCTCTCTCATAAATTTGATTTGAGTGCAAGTGGTGGGGATGATAAAACCCGTTTTCGTGTAAGTGGCCAGTACAATGGCCAGGAAGGGATTCTCATTGATAATACCTTTGATAGAATCAGCGGTCGTTTAAATTTGGATCATACCGCTAATGATAAAGTAATGATCGGTACTAACCTTAATGTAATTAATACGATTAATAACCGACTTTCCAGTGATAACGCATTTTCTACTCCGATTCAGTTAGTTGCTTTACCACCGGTACAGCGGCCTTATAATGATGATGGAGAGCCTTCAAATCAAACCGTATATGACAATGGTTTGTTATTCCGTGATGGTGCAACTTTTGAAACTACAGTTTTCCGTGCTTTGGGGAATGCTTTCATCAATTATGAGCCCGTTGAGAATCTGATTTTACGAGGTGAATTTGGCGCTGACGTACTGGATCAAAATGAGGAACGCTGGTTTGGCAGTTCAGTAAGCCAGTTTACAGGCGCAGCACGTGGTGCTGCTGACAACCGATATGTGCGTGTTGTAAACATCAACTCCCAGGCTTATGCAAATTACATAAAAGACTTCGCTCAAGTACATTCCATTGATATCACAGCCGGTCTTTCTACTCAGCAGGTAGAAACTGATGTGGTATCTGTTAGCGGTATTGACTTTCCCAATGATTTTTTCCGTCAGGTAGGAAGTGCAGCTACTATTGATGGAGGTGATGCAACCGTTACTACTTATACTTTCACCAGCTATTTCGCCAGAGCAAATTACAGTTTTGATGATACTTATCTCTTTCCTGTAAGTGGTACGGTTGACGGTTCATCAAGATTTGGAGAAAATAACCGATACGGGTTTTTCCCATCAGCTTCTGTCGGTTGGATTATTTCAAATGAAAATTTCCTGGAAGACGTTGAACAAATAAGTTTCTTAAAGCTTCGTGCCAGTTATGGATTTACGGGAAATGCTGAAATTAATAATTTCCAATCTCGTGGATTATACGGGGCAGGTGCTTATGGAGGATCTTCCGGTTTAAGTCCTACTCAATCTCCGAATCCGAATCTTAAATGGGAAACAACCAAACAATTTAACGTAGGTGTTGATTTAGCTCTTTTTTCAGACCGAGTAACGGCTGAAGTAGATTACTATAATAAAAACACTGAAGACTTATTGCTTAATGTAAACGTACCTGCGACTACCGGTTTTACGACTCAAACCAGAAATGTTGGGGCACTTGAAAACAATGGTTTTGAGTTTGTTTTAACGACCCGAAATTTTGTTGGAGAGTTTAATTGGTCAACTACCTTTAATTTTGGTGCTAACCAAAATAAGATCACCAATCTTGATGGACAGGTTATTCAAGGCAATTTTGTAAGTCAGGCTGTAGAAGGAGAACCTATTGGTGTATTTTTTGGCAGAGAATATGCAGGCGTTGATCCTGACAATGGTGACGCATTGTACTACGTACATAGTGCTGATGGGAAAGACTATAATGCCGGTACTACAAATAGCTTCAACGGTGCAAACAGAGTGGTTATTGGTGATCCTAATCCTGATTTCCAGGGAGGTATTGGTAACACGTTTAACTATAAGGGATTTGACCTTAATATCTTCTTCCAGTATGTGTATGGAAATGATATTTACAACGGTGGTGGAACCTTCCAGTCAGCTAATGCCGATTTCTTTGACAATCAGACTGTAGATCAAATGAATAGATGGCAAAATCCGGGTGATATAACCGATGTACCGCAAGCTCGCCTCTTAGGTGGAAACGGAACCGGTGAATCTTCAAGATACTTAAGTGATGGCAGTTACCTTCGTTTGAAAACAGTAACGTTAGGATATAGCTTGCCACAAAGTGCAGTTGATCTTCTTTCATTGAGAAGTGCAAGATTATACTTCACAGGTCTTAATATTTTGACCTTTACGAATTACGACGGATGGGATCCTGAAGTGAATACAGACTTCACAGCAAGTAATATAACCCTGGGAACAGATTTTTATGCTGCTCCACAGCCCAAAACATTTGAAATTGGCATAAACATAGGATTTTAATGAAAGCCATAGAATCTAAAACCGTTTTAATAATTCATATCATGAAAAAAATAAAAAGTAAAATTCTAACCACGCTTATTCTGATGGTATTCATCATCTCAAGTTGCGATGGATTACTCAATGTTGATCCACAACAATCCATAGATTCAGAGATTGCACTTAATACATCAGATAACGTTGAATCGGTGCTCATTGGCGCATATGATGCCTTGTCTGATGATGATCTGTTTGGAGGAGAAATTCTGTACGAACCGGATCTCTTAGCAGATGACAATGTGAACAATGAAGTGCAATGGACTGGAACCTTTGAAGAACCGGAACAAATCTGGAGAAAAGATATTCAGATTGAGAATGCACAAGTATCACAAACTTGGGATGCAGCTTATAATGCTATTAACCTTACTAATACTGTAATTTCTGCACTCGATGTTGTAAATGAAGACATAAGGGGTCGTGTAGAAGGTGAAGCGCGATTTATTAGAGGTATCATCTACTTCAACCTTCTTAAGCTCTACGGTATGCCTTATAGTGCGGGTAATATCGGTACAAATTTGGGAGTACCCATTGTGACTACACCCACCAATGAGATTAATGAAGAAAGTGAAGTTCCCCGGGGAACCGTTGAGGCTGGTTATCAGCAAGTTCTCAATGATTTAGAGACGGCAGAAAGCTTGTTGCCTGAGACAAACGGTATTTATGCGTCTTCTTCGGTAGCTGCAGCTATTCTATCTCGTGTTCACCTACAGATGGGTAATTATAACCTTGCCAGAGAAGCTGCCAATCGTGTGATTAACTCAGGTAATTACTCATTAACTTCGGAATATGCAGATGCATTTAATCGTACTTCTAACAGTTCAGAAGATATCTTTTCTATTCAGGTTAGCGAGCAGGATGGTGCAAATTCCATGAATTTGTTTTATGCATCTGCTGATTTTGGTGGCCGTGGTGATATCATAGTCAGACCTCCTCATATAGCTCTTTACGAAGCAGGTGATGATCGATTAGCTCTATTTTATGATGGCTCAACACGAACCGGTAAATGGTCTAATCAATTTGGTAATATCGGTGTTGTTAGGTTGGCAGAAATGTACTTGACCCGTGCAGAAGCGAATTTTCGGGCAGGTCCTCCATATGTAGGTGACGATCCAATCAACGATTTAAATACAATCCGTGGACGTGTTAACTTACCATTTTATGCATCGCCTACAGAATTCGATTTAGATGATATACTGCTAGAGCGTAAGCTTGAACTCATGTTTGAGGGACATCTCCTTCACGACCTTAAGAGAACACAGCGAAGCGTTGGAAATATTTCATATAACTCTGGACAGATTCTTTACCCGATCCCACAACGTGAGATAGATGTAAATCCAAATCTAGTGCAAAACGACTACTACCAACAATAAAATTAAAGTTGTGCACACAAAAGCGCCGTTTAGTAAACGGCGCTTTTTTTTTGAGATCATTTCCGATCTAACATCAATCACTTAGATATTTATAGGCTTGACAACTTTGACAGCCTCTAGAAACTGTATCCATCAAAAGTACCTACTACGGGTTTGATATTATTAACAAGCAAAAATTGTCATGAAATGACTAATTGTACTGAAGCCCTAGTGGTCTTTGTCTCCAAACTATACGAAACGAGTGTTTCAGCTTGTGATAGTGGGGGAAGGATAATACATTAGATATGGAGGCAAAATAAAAGCTGGTATAGTTGAAAACATCACACAATTAAAATACGGAAAATTGTAATTTCGTTTTTAACTAACCAGCTTTCTGAGGTTTGTATGTTGATAAAAGAATAAACTTCTTTACGGATCTCAACAATTATATGTGATAAAGTGACATATATCTGTGATCAAATGACTTTTCAATTATATAGATTACAAAAGGGGTTTTAGATCAAACAGATCCCACTCTATTAGAATAAAAAACTTTGATTGTTTATACTTAGTTTAACCCCTAAAATAGCCCCTCAGTATAACTTAAATTGCTCATTATGCTGTTGAATCGATTAAAAACAAAATCACATGCTAGGAACAGCCCACGTAGTCTTCGCAATTACAGCCTTGATCTCCGGAGCAGTAGTCACCTTTCGACCAAAAGGTGACCGGTGGCATCGGATACTCGGCTATTTTTATGCAATATCCTTACTTTTAGTAAACATAAGTGCGCTTTCGGTATATGAAGATGCGGTAGGTATGGGGCCATTCCATATTCTAGCAATAATCAGTCTCGTCACACTCATCTGTGGGTTCATTCCGGCATTCCTGCGCCGTCCTGTTTCTTCGTGGCTTAATCTTCATGCTTATTTTATTAGCTGGTCGTATGTAGGATTAGTTGCAGCAGGGATAGCCCAATTCGCTACAATGTCGTCTAAACTGCCGGGTCATATTGCAGTGGGCCTGCCATCTATTTTGGTTGCAATCATTGGAGGAGTACTCATCCACACGCGGGTTCCAAAGATTCTCACAGCGCTTGCCTCGGGTAGGTAAATTGATTAAGACATTAATTGTCAACTTCTGCTTTTAAGTCTGTACAATAGTTCTGCTTATTATTCATTTTCATAAAATGTAGTGATTTCCACATCTTCAAAAGCAGGAAGTGGTTCGTTCTTACCTTTCAGAGAATTATCAACTGTTGCATAAATTAGTTCATTGATCATTTCATAACATTTCCAAGAATTTATTGAACCCCCAATCTCAAGTAAAGAACTAAAGGGTGAAATCAATGGGTACTCAATGAAATTGCTGTGATTTGTACCCGGAATATGTACATGCACACCCCCCTTTTGAGTAAGTATTTCATTCATACGATTCTCCTTCAAATCGACCGGCCCTTCAACCATTTCTCGTGTTATGCCCCAAGCATTCAGTTGCTGATCCGAATAATGAACTCTTTCACTTGTCATAAATAGATAATTTATATCTCCGGCTGTAGGATCAATCGTTCCCCTCGGTGTACCATCCAGGTTAATGGCCGTTTTGACATTTTCTATGCTACCGCTTGCAAGTGTTGCAGCACTACCTCCATTGGAAAATCCGATCAATCCGATATTTTCAAAATCAATGGATACCCCTTCAGGATTTTCCTTTAAAGACTCAATCGTAAATTCAAAATCATTCACCCATTGATTTACCCTCAATGTTCGTGTACTGTCAACTTTTTCAATAGGATCACCGAGCAGGCTTAAGGAAACGAATTTTTTGACCCTTCCATCTGGAAATACAGAGAAATCACTGCTATATGTATGATTTATAGCAGCGACGACATACCCTTTACTGGCCAGATTGACCAACCGCGCGGAAGCTTCGGTAAAATTATTGCTTAATCCGTGAGAGTAAATTATTAATGGAAAGGATTCACTATTAAATGGTTCTGCATCATTATATGCATGAACTTTAATTAAGCTCAGATAACTGAATAGCTCTGGTGGCCATCCCAGTTTTTTTTCATATGCATAAACAACGTCATCAAATTCAGGGATATACTCTGCCCTCCTTCCTGACTTATCTTTTGCCGGATAATAAAATCTCACCATAAATTCCCTGAAATCAGTCGAATCAGGAGTCAGAAATTCATCTCTTTCAACATCCTGAAAATGAAGAGTTTTAACACCAACGATATGCGGGCCGGGCGGATTTGGAAATTGAATCACCGGTAAACCATAGGGAAGTATAATGGCAACAACTTGAAGAATCCCAATTATAAACCAACCTGTGAATACCCATTTAGAGCGTTTTTCTTTATTTTTTTGAAAAATTAATGCGTGGCCGATAAAAAGAATAGCGATCAGGTAACTGGGAATCATTTGCCATCTAAAACCTTCCCAGAAAAGATGCAACCCAATGACGGCTATCAAAATTACGGGTATAAATATAATTTCTGGATGCTTCTTCTTGTAGCCAAACAGCCCAATTAAAAAATATAAAACTGACAACAGAACTATTAAAATTTCAAAAGTTCTCATTTAGTGCGCCTCACTTTTAAAGTTATGCTACTAAACATTATGTAAACAAATAATGTGTAAGTATTCATATACAAACAGCTTCCTGATTTGTCAAATAAGATGTTAGTTTGAGTATTTAGGATGAGCTTCCCTGATGAGTCTGAGCATATTGTAAACATCTTGATCATCCACTTCGGCGTAGATTCCAAGCATACCACGCTTCATTTGGCTCCAAAAATCGATGCCTTTAATATAAACCCGATGCACTACTACAAGGTCCAGATCAGGTATAACAAAAAGAGCGTGTCCCCTATTTCCGCTTGTAAAATATATGTCACTCTCAAATCCCATGTCTACGTTTTCGTAAATTTTACCGTCGATAAAAACCCACCATAAGTAACCAAATTCTAGACCATTATACATTTCAATGTCTACTAGATCCCGGCTCTTCTCAATCCATTCTTTTGAAATAACCTGCTGATCTTCCCATTTACCATTGTTAAGGTAGAGCAGGCCAAATCGTGCCATATCACGGGCACTCGTCGAAAACATATAAGCAGAATGCTCCGACTCATTTCCCATCCATTTTTCAGTCCAGTTATCTTGGGTGATGTATGTTACATCAGATGGGTCAAAATCCTGCATCTGTAGGGGAACGGCAATTTCC